>NZ_JBIBVN010000002.1:459482-636076 GCF_043080425.1 Streptomyces sp. NPDC015032
CCCTGGGGGTGGGTGGTGCCGGGGCGGTTGCTTGGGGCCGGTCCCGCCGCCGCGCCCAATCCCAGCGGCGGGGGGGGCGGGGGCGGCCCACGAGGCCCCCCCCCCCCCCCCCCCCTCCTCGTCTTCCGTCCTCTCGGTCCCGCCCAATCGCGCGGGCCCTCGCCCGGATTCGGTCCCGCTCAGATACGGACCTGAACCGCACGGGCCAGCCGGTCGTGCAGACCACGGCCGTCACGGTCCCAGACCAGGGCCGGAATCGCCAGGCACAGCAGCACACTCCGGACGACCGCCCGCCCGAACGTCAGCCGGCCGCCGTTCTCGGAGATGACCCTGGTACCCAGGACGCGCTTGCCGGGCGTGCAGCCGATGGTTCCGACGGTGAGCACACTCAGTACGAGAAAGACGCCGAGCGCCCAGTTTCCCGCCGCCTGCTGGTCACCACGTGCGAACAGTCCGTATGCGATCAGCATGCACAGGGCCCAGTCGATGAAGAGCGCGCCGACGCGCCGCCCGAACGGCGCCATGGATCCCGGCCCGTGCTCGGGCAGACCGAGCCGCTTGCCCCGGTGGCCGAAGTCGGCCCCCATCTCCTCGGCGGCCGCGCGCGGCCCGGAGAGCCACGATCCGATTGCTTGCCTAGTGTCCACCCGAACACGGTACTGCGCCCTGTTTCGCTCCCCGCCGGGCGGGGGGCCGCCGCGGGCTCCCGGGCGGGCCGGACGAGGGGCCGGTACCGGCCTCGATGTGCCGCTCGCGCTCGGCTCGGTTAACTTCTGCGAAACAAATGGGTCATGCTGGAGAAATCCGGTCTGCCTAAGGTCGGGTCGAGCGTGTGCCACCGCACTGGCCGCACCACGAGTTGCAACCCCGTCCCTCCCGGGCCGGGAGTAGGAGGATTTGGATGTTCCAGAACGCCGACGACGCGAAGAAGTTCATCGCTGACGAAGACGTCAAGTTCATCGATGTCCGGTTCTGCGACCTGCCCGGTGTGATGCAGCACGTCACCGTACCGGCGGCGACCTTCGACCCGACCGAGGAGCTTGCCTTCGACGGTTCGTCGATCCGCGGTTTCCAGGCCATCCACGAGTCCGACATGGCGCTGCGCGCAGACCTGTCGACCGCCCGTGTCGACCCGTTCCGCCGTGACAAGACCGTCAACATCAACTTCTTCATCCACGACCCGATCACCGGCGAGCAGTACAGCCGTGACCCGCGGAACGTGGCCAAGAAGGCCGAGGCGTACCTCACCTCCACCGGCATCGCCGACACCGCGTACTTCGGTCCCGAGGCCGAGTTCTACGTCTTCGACAGCGTCCGCTTCCAGACGTCGTCGAACGAGAGCTTCTACCACATCGACTCCGAGGCCGGCGCCTGGAACACCGGTGCGATCGAGGACAACCGTGGGTACAAGGTCCGCTACAAGGGCGGCTACTTCCCGGTACCGCCGGTCGACCACTTCGCCGACCTGCGCGCCGAGATGTCCCTGGAGCTGGAGAAGAGCGGTCTCCAGATCGAGCGCCAGCACCACGAGGTGGGCACCGCCGGCCAGGCCGAGATCAACTACAAGTTCAACACGCTGCTCGCCGCAGCCGACGACCTGATGCTCTTCAAGTACATCGTGAAGAACGTCGCCTGGCGCAACGGCAAGACCGCGACGTTCATGCCGAAGCCGATCTTCGGCGACAACGGCTCGGGCATGCACGTCCACCAGTCCCTGTGGGCCGGCGGCGACCCGCTGTTCTACGACGAGCAGGGCTACGCGGGCCTCTCGGACACCGCCCGCTACTACATCGGCGGCATCCTCAAGCACGCCCCGTCGCTGCTGGCCTTCACCAACCCGACGGTGAACTCGTACCACCGTCTGGTTCCCGGCTTCGAGGCCCCGGTCAACATGGTCTATTCGCAGCGCAACCGTTCCGCCGCGATGCGTATCCCGATCACGGGCTCCAACCCGAAGGCCAAGCGCGTCGAGTTCCGCGCCCCGGACCCGTCGTCCAACCCGTACCTCGCCTTCTCCGCCCTGCTGATGGCGGGCCTCGACGGCATCAAGAACAAGATCGAGCCCGCCGAGCCGATCGACAAGGACCTGTACGAGCTGGCTCCCGAGGAGCACGCGACCGTCCAGCAGGTCCCGACCTCCCTCCCGGCCGTACTGGAGGCCTTGGAGGCGGACAACGAGTACCTGCAGGCCGGCGGGGTCTTCACCGCCGACCTGATCGAGACGTGGATCGACTACAAGCGGACCAACGAGATCGCCCCGATCCAGCTGCGCCCGCACCCGCACGAGTTCGAGCTGTACTTCGACCTCTGAGCCGCAGGGTCGGGCAGCCTGGGCAAACGCCCTGGAAACCGGCCATGACTTGTGAGAACTCTTCCCAGCAGTTCTCACTGTCACTGGTTGCCGTCCGTCCGCTCGTGTACCGGGTGCGCACCGCCCGGCCCGATCGCCGACGTGACGTCAGCAGCGTGAACGAGGGCCGCTGTCCCGTAACCGGGGCGGCGGCCCTCGTCCGCGTGCGGTCCGGTGCCCTCAGCGGCCGTGCACACTGCGGCGCTCGCGCGGCCACTCCGTTCCGGCTGAGAGCCTGTCGGGTGACCTTCGATCGGGTAGCGGACGCGGTCTGGTGCGTGCGGTTCCAAGGCGCCGGGATGTCCTTGGATGGGGTCTTCCCTGCTCGAACGAAGCTGAGAGCTTGGGGAAGGAGCTACTTGGACATTTCGGCAACGCGGGAAGCGTGCGTGCCAGGGCGTGGCCGCCCGATCAGAGGTCACCCGACAGGCTCTGAGCACGTCCGCCCGGGAAGGAAGACCTGGTGCCCGCACCGGCGGCCCGGACCACCCCGTGTGCCGTGACCGGCGAGCGCTACGGCCTCGATCGCGCGGAGCCGGCCGGGAAACCTCTCCCGCGTACGGTCTCTCCGGCGGTCACGTACCCGCGCTTCCTTTCTCGGGGACGGCCGCCACGCGGTTGCGGAGCGTACCGATGCGCTCGACCTCGACCTCGACGACATCGCCGGGGCGCAGATGGCGACCGGAGAACAGGCCGGCGCCGCGCGGTGTTCCGGTGAGGATCACATCGCCGGGTTCAAGGGTCTGGTAGCGCGAGAGGTAGGAAATCAGCTCGGCCACGCCGTGAATGAGACCGCTGGTGCGATCGTCCTGGCGTACCTCGCCGTTGACCAGTGTGCGCAGCCGCAGGTCGAGCGGCTCGGCGAATTCGTCCGGGGTGACCAGGCAGGGACCGAGCGGCTTGAAGGTGTCGAAGCTCTTGGACACGCCGATGGACGCGGTCGGATCACCCGACATCGCCCGCTGCTGGATGTCGCGCGCCGAGACGTCGTTGGCGATGGTCAGGCCGGCGAGGTGGCTCGCCGCGTCGGTGGCGTCGACGGCGGTGGCGGGCCGGCCGATCACGGCGGCCACCTCGCCCTCGTAATCGACCTGTCCGGCGGCGACCGCGGGGAGACGGATGTCGTCGCCGGGGGCGGTGACCGCGGAACCGGCGACCACCTGGAAATTCGGCTCCGTGGGCAGGGTGATGCCGGACCGCCCCATCGCGGCGAACATCTCCAGGGCCTCCTCCGCGTGGCTGGGGTAGTTGAGACCGACGATCAGGATCTTCCCCGGCCGGGGCACGGGGGCATGCACACGGACCTCGTCGAGAGCGACCCGCCGGACGACCGCCGCCGTGCGGGCCGCCGCGATCCCGGGACCGCGCAGGAGGGCGCCCAGGTCGGCGAAGGGGAGATCGAGTACGGAGAGCTCGCCGGGGCTCTCCTCCCTGGCAATGCCCAGGGCTGTGCTGTACAGGCGCATCACGGACTCCCGCGTGTCGGGGAAGGAATTTTTCTTGCTTCAGAGTCAAGAGTGTTCTTGTCTTGGAGTCAAGAGTTCACCGGTTGCCAGGCCCCTGTTTCCCGGTGCCGCTGATGAGGATGAGGGGGCGCCACCCAAAGGCCGTCCCGCAAGAGGGGCTGACGGGCCCGCGGCGAGGGCCCCTGGTGAGACCCCCCGGGTTCGGTGAGCCGCCCATATGCTCGACTCCATGACCACCGCTGCTCTTGTTCCTTCTGACGTCGTCCGTTATGTCGCTGAGGTATCGTCCGCCCTCGCCGGTGTGCGCCCGGACCTGATTGGTGTCTATGTGCATGGCTCGGCCGTGCTGGGGGGATTCAGCGCTGCACGCAGTGACGTGGATGTGCTGGCCGTGGTCGCCGAGCCCGGCACCCAGGCCGACCAGCAGGCCATGGGTGAGGCGGTGGTGGGGACCGCAGCGCGGTGCCCCGGCACGGGACTGGAGATGAGCATCATCACCGCGGCGACCGCGGCCGGCCTCGATTCCTGTCCGTTCGAGGTCCACATTCGCACCAGTGCGACCGAGAGCACGATCATCCCCGGAATCAACCATGCCGGTGACACCGACCTGATCCTGCACTGCGCCGTGTGCCGGGCGCATGCGCTCGCCGTCCACGGTCCCCCAGCAGCCGAGGTCCTCGGACCGGTTCCCGCCGACCGCGTCGGTGCGGCGATGGTCAGCGAACTTCAGTGGGCACTGGACCACGCGAACGCAACGTATGCCGTCCTCAACGCCTGCCGTGCGCTGCGATTCGCCGAGGACGGGCAGCTGTGCTCCAAGCTCGACGGCGGCCATTGGTACCTGGCTCACCACGGGGCCAACGCGGCCGTGGCCGCGGCCATCGCCCACCAACGTGACGGACGTACAGGACCGACGACGCCCGAAGCCGCCGCGTTCGTGGCGACGGCACGTGGCCGACTGGGCGGCCCGGAACTGCACTAGCACCCGTTCCCGGCACGCTCTGCCCCGTCGCGCCGCCGAGCACGCACGCGTGGCATCGCCCGCCCCCACGACCTCGCCCTCACCGGACAGCCGACGAGTCCGTCCAGCAGGGGCAGGGGTCCGACACCCCGAGATCATTGCGGGACAGCCTCTAGGCTGGGTTGCTATGCCACGGAACCGTCAACAGATCCCGAAAGCCGAGCGCGAGGCCGTCCTGGTCGACGGCGCCTGGGAGCTCTTCACCGCCAAGGGATACAAGGGGACCAGCCTGACCGAGGTCGGCAAGTCGGCGGGCGTCGCGGCCAACGCCGTGCGCTGGTACTTCCCGACCAAGGACGACTTGTTCGCCGCCGTACTGGACCGCCTCTTCCTGAGCGAGCGGGAGCGCGTCGAGACGGATCCCGCGATCAGGGACGACCCGCGGCGGCAATTGGTGACGTTCCTCGTCGACCTGGAGGTATATCGCGGGCTGCACCGGGAGGCCTATGACCGCATGGACGAGTCGCCCGCCCTCGCCGACGCCTACTCCCGCATGCAGGAGTGGCTGGAGGGCCGCCTTCTCGCGGCCGTCGCAAGCCGGCTGCCCGAGGGGGCAGATGTCGCGCCGGTGGCGGACGTGGCGCATGTGCTCTTCGAAGGGCTCCTGGTCAGCACCCGGGAGCTGGACCGGCCGGCCGAGGAGTTCGTCGACCTCCTCATGGAAGCGCTGGCGGCTCTCGCGGCAGCGCGCTGACGACGGTCTCTTGACTGCCATACAAGAGAATCCCTAAGCTTCTCTTGCATGGCAGCCAAGAGGGCTGTCGTGCCCTCGATAAGGAGGTCGCCACCCCATGGCTTCTCCCGGCAAACTTGCCCACGTCGTCCTGCGCACCGGCCGTCTGCCGGTCATGACCGACTGGTACGTACGCGTCCTCGAAGGCCACGTCACCTTCGCCAACGAGGCCCTCGCCTTCCTGACCTACGACGACGAGCACCACCGTGTCGCGCTGGTCGCCACCGGAGCGTCCGAGCATCCGACGGACGCGCACACCGGTCTGCACCACGTGGCGTTCACCTACGCGACCATCAAGGATCTGCTCGACACGTACCAGCGGCTGAAGGGGGACGGCATCCGTCCTTTCTGGTGCATCAACCACGGGCCGACCACCTCGATGTACTTCGAGGACCCCGACGGCAATCACATCGAGCTCCAGATCGACAATTTCGCCACCGTGGAAGCCCTCGACGAGTGGTTCCGGTCCGGAGCCTTCGAAGCCAATCCGATCGGGGTCGCGTTCGACCCCGACGACTTGGTGCGGCGCTTCGACTCGGGTGAGCCCTTCGCGGAACTGGTCAGGCGCGCATGAACGACATCGACGTCCCGGTCGTCATCATCGGAGCCGGCCCCGTGGGGCTGGCCACCGCGCTCGTCCTGGGCCGGCACGGCGTCCGCAGCGTGGTCTTCGAACAGTACGGCGGGATCAATCCGCACCCCCGGGCCCACATCGTCAACACGCGGTCCATGGAACTGTTCCGCGCCTGGGGCATCGCGGACGCCGTCCGCGCAGACGCGGTCGACCCGGTGTCGGCCGGCACCATCCTGTGGAAACAGACCCTCGCCGGGGAATCACTGGGCCGGATCGGCCTTGTCGAAGGACCGGAGGACCAGCTCCTGCGCCGGATCCATTCCTCCGCCGAGCAGCTCATCTCCTGTGCCCAGGACCGTGTGCAGCAACACCTCCTCGACGCGGTCCTCGCCCAGGGCATGGCCACCGTCCGCTACAACACCACCGTCGTGGAGGTGACGGACCACGGCGACTCGGTCGACGTCACCGTCGAAGACGTGAGCGGGCGAAGGATCCTGCGCACCCCGTACGTTGTGGCGGCGGACGGGGCGACCGGGGGCATGCGCGACAGGCTCGGCATCGCGATGGACGGCTCTCCGGTCCTCGGCCACCAGCTGAGCATCTACTTCCACGCCGACCTGTCCCCCTGGACGCGGCAGGATCCCGCCCTGCTGATCTGGCTGATCAACAGCGCCTCCCCGGGACTCCTCATCGGGATGGACGGCGTCCGCCGCTGGACCTTCCAGCGGAACTTGGACCCGGCCGTCGAATCGCCGCAGGACTACCCGCCCGAACGGTGCGCCCAGATCGTCCGGGACGCCGTCGGAACCACCGAACTCGACGTGGACATCCGCTCCGTGGGGCAGTGGACCATGACGGCCCGGACCGCCGAGACCTACCGCAGCGGCCGTGTCTTCCTCGTCGGCGACGCGGCACACCAGTTCCCGCCGACAGGCGGCCTGGGCATGAACAGCGGCCTCGCCGACGCGGACAACCTCGGCTGGAAACTCGCCGCCGTCCTGGCGGGCCGCGCCTCCGACGCCCTGCTCGACAGCTATGAGCGTGAACGCCGGCCCGTCGCCGTCGCCAATGCCCGCCACAGCATGCTCAACGCCATCAAGATGGCCGAGGTCGGGATCGGGCCCGAGACGACCAGGATCGCCGCACGCCTCGAAGGCGCGGACCCGGCAGTCGCCGCGGCGGAACGCCGACGGATCGCGGAGGCCATCCCTCCGCAGCGCCCGCACTTCGACGCGCTCAACCAGGAGATCGGATACGTCTACGGCCCGGCCCGGCAGGCCGACGGCGTCGACGGTCCCCCGCCGTCGGCCACCGACTACACACCGACCGTCGTTCCCGGAGCGCGACTTCCGCACGCCTGGGTCGAACGTGACGGGGAACGGGTGTCCACGCACGACCTCCTCGTGCCGGGCTTCACCCTCATCACGGGGCCGGGGGGAGCCACTTGGGCCGACGCCTTCTCGGAGGCCGCTGAGACCGGGGAAGGCATGGCGAAACGGACCGTCGTGATCGGACGTGACGTCACCAGCCCGGACGGCCACTGCCCTGAGCTGCTCGGGATCGGTGAGGACGGAGCCCTCCTCGTCCGGCCGGACGGCCACATCGCCTGGCACAGCACCGAGGGATCTTCCCTCGCGTCGGCTCTCGCCGCCCTGCTTCACGGGGCAGCGCGGCCCTAGGTACGGCCCGCCCAGGTTCTGTGCGGCCGCAGCCGGAAGACGCGGCCCTGTCCCTGCGCTCCCGGATTCTCGCCCAAGGCCGCTCGCCCCGCTCGGTGGCCCGGCGAGCCGGCCGACGGGCCCGCGGCCGGCGTTGCTTTCATTCCAGCGAGCCGGCTGCCGGGGCGCGCCGGCACTCCCGTGCCCCGGCCGTCGGCGCCCCGGCCCTCCGGCTCGGGAAGCCGGGCCCGGCCGCCCCGGTCTGCCATGCCCGGCTGCCCCCCGTCTGCCGGGCCCGGCCCACGGATGCCGCGTTCCGACCGGTGCCGACCGGCGCATCGTGGCGGCCCCTTCGGCATCACCGCCCCGGGCGCCCGCCCCTGCCGTACCGGGCAGACTCCGCGCCCGCCCCGCCGACCACCGATGCCCCATCTGGAGGAACCCAGTGGTGACCCCTCAGAACACAACCGGAACCCAGCCCACGCTTCAGGATCGATTCGTACGCGAAGAGGGCACCATCCACCTCACCGGCATCCAGGCTCTCGCCCGCCTGCCGCTCGACATCCGTCGCGCCGACCGTCGTGCGGGCCGCAGCACCGCGGGGTTCGTCTCCGGGTACGAAGGCTCGCCGCTCGCCGGATACGACATGGAACTCGCGCGCTGCCGCCCCCTCCTCGACGAGTACGACGTCGTCTTCCGCCCGGGTGTCAACGAAGAGCTGGCGGCGACGGCCGTCCAGGGCACCCAACTCGCCGCCGCGCAGCCGGACAAGCGCGTCGACGGCATCACGGCCATCTGGTACGGCAAGTCCCCGGGGCTGGACCGCGCCTCGGACGCCATCCGGCACAACAACCTGATGGGCACCCACCCGGCCGGGGGTGCGCTCGCCCTGGTCGGTGACGACCCCGCCGCCAAGTCGTCCACCGTCCCCGGTGCCTCCGAACTCCTCCTCGCCGACCTCGGCCTGCCCACGCTCTACCCGTCCGACCCCCAGGAAGCGCTCGACTTCGGACTGCACGGCGTGGCGATGTCCCGGGCAGCCGGCCTGTGGGTGGCGCTGAAAGTCGTGACGGCGGTCGCGGACGGCTCCGGCACCGTCGACGTGAGCGCCGACCGGATCTCACCGGTCGACCCGGATCTCGTCGTCGACGGAGTGCCGTACCGCCACACCGTCGGCACCCGGATGGTGCAACCGGCCCTCGGTGACCTGGAACGCAGCCGGGACGGCGCCCGCCTGGAGATCGCCCGCCGCTACGCCGTCGCCAACAACCTCAACCGGATCACCGTATCGGGGTCCGACGACCGCATCGGGATCGTCGCGGCAGGCAAGACCTTCCTCGACGTCCGCCACGCCCTGCGCATCCTCGGGCTCGACGACGCCGAACTGAAGCGGCGGGGTGTGCGCTTGCTCCACCTCGGCATGATCCACCCGCTGGAACCCACGGTCGTCGAGCGGTTCGCGAGGGGACTGCGTCACATCGTGGTCGTGGAGGAGAAGCGGCCACTGATCGAGGCCGCCCTCAAGGACCTGCTCTACGGGAGCGGTGACCGGCCGTCCGTTTCCGGCAAGCGCGCACCCGACGGTTCGGTCCTGTTCCCCCTCGACGGAGAACTCGATCCCGACACCGTCGCCGCACGGCTCGCACCCCGGCTGAACGAAATGTCCGAATTCCCCACCGTACGCAGCTGGTTGGACACGACGCGGCCGGCAGCGGCCCGACGCAGGACGCTGCCGCTCCTGCCGGTGGTGACCCGCACCCCGTATTTCTGTTCCGGTTGCCCCCACAACCTCTCGACCAAAGCACCCGAGGGTGCCGCCGTCGGAGCCGGGATCGGCTGCCACGCCATGGTCACGCTCATGGACCCCGCCCTGACCGGGGACGTGATCGGCATGACGCAGATGGGGGGCGAGGGCGCCCAGTGGATCGGCATGCAACCGTTCCTCGCACGCGACCACTTGATCCAGAACCTCGGCGACGGCACGTTCCACCACTCCGGCAGCCTCGCCGTCCGGGCGGCGGTCGCGGCCGGGGTGAACGTCACCTACAAACTGCTCTACAACTCCGCGGTGGCGATGACCGGCGGACAGCAGCCCACCGGTGTCATGCCCGTCCCCGCGATCGTCCAGGAGCTGTTGGCGGAGGGTGTCAAGCGCGCCATCATCACGACCGAGGACGTCAAGCGCTACCGGAAGGTCACTCTTCCGAAGGGCGTCGTCGTCTGGCACCGCGACCGGCTGCCCGAGGCCCAGGAGGTGCTCGCCCGGACCCCCGGCGTCACCCTGCTCCTTCACGACCAGGAATGCGCGACGGAACTCCGGCGCAAACGCAAGCGCGGCATCGCACCCGAGCCCACCGAGCGTGTGGTGATCAACGAGCGGGTGTGCGAGGGGTGCGGCGACTGCGGACAGCAGTCGAACTGCCTCTCCGTGCAACCCGTCGGCACCGAGTTCGGCCGCAAGACCCGGATCGATCAGTCCTCCTGCAACAAGGACTACGCCTGCCTGGCCGGGGACTGCCCCTCCTTCCTCACGGTCGTCCCCGCCGGAGGGAAGCGCGCCTTCACCTCCGCGCCCATGCCGGACAGCGCCGCCCTGCCCGATCCGAATCCTGCCGCTCCGGCGTCCCACACCACCCGGATCACCGGCATCGGTGGCTCCGGCGTGGTCACCCTCGCGCAGATCCTCAGCACCGCGGCCTCGCTCGTGGGCCTGCACGTCCGAACCCTCGACCAGACCGGCATGGCCCAGAAGGGCGGCGCGGTGGTCTCCGACATCAAGATCACCACGGAGCCGACGGATCAGGCGGGCAAGGCGGCCCTGGACGAGTGCGATCTCTACCTCGGCTGCGATCTGCTCGTGGCCGCGGAACCCGGAAACCTGTCGGCGACCGCCCCGGCGCGAACCGTGGCGGTCGTCTCCACGGCAGAGGTCCCGACCGGACAGATGGTGATCGACCCGGACGTGTCGTTCCCGCCCGCCGAACCGCTCAAGGAACGGATTCGGGCCGGGGCCAGGAACACAGTCTTCCTGGACGCGCGGCGGCTCGCCGTTGACCTGCTGGGCGAGGACCAGTTCGCCAATCTCCTGCTGGCGGGCGCGGCCTACCAGAGGGGTGGGCTGCCGCTCCCGGCGCACGCCATCGAGGAGGCGATCACCCTCAATGGCGTCAAGGCCGAAGCCAACCTCAAGGCGTTCCGCCTCGGCCGCCAGGCCGTCGCCGCCCCCGATGCCTTCGCCGCTCTCCTGAAGGGGCGTGCCGCTCCGGCGGGGCCGGGGCCCAGCCTCTCCTCCGCAGCCCGCCGCACCCTCGCGTCGGTCGGGGCTGCCCCCGGGTCGGAGCTTGCCCGGCTCCTGGAGGTCCGCGTTCCGGATCTCATCGCTTACCAGAACGCCGCCTACGCGACGAGGTACGCACGCTTCGTCGAACAAGTGAGGCAGGCCGAGTGCGAACGCGTCCCCGGCTCGACCGCCCTCACCGAGGCCGTGGCCACGTACCTGTACAAGCTGATGGCGTACAAGGACGAGTACGAGGTGGCCAGGCTCTCCCTCGACCCCGCGGTCGAACGGGAGGTGAGAGACCGCTTCGGGGACGGCGCGCGCATGTCCTACCGCCTCCATCCGCCCGTCCTGCGGGCACTGGGGATGAACCGTAAGGTCGAACTCGGCCCCTGGTTCAAACCCGTCTTCCGCGCCCTCGCGGCGATGCGCGGCCTCCGCGGCACACGCCTCGATCCGTTCGGGCCGGCGCGCGTGCGACGCACGGAACGGGCCTTGGTGGTCGAGTACGAGGCCACGATCACCGAGGTCTGCCGGGACCTCGACGAGAACGCCCACGGCCTGGCCGTCGAGATCGCTTCACTGCCCGACATCGTGCGCGGCTATGAGGAGATCAAGATGGCATCAGTCGCGCGGTACAGGGCCCGTTCCGAGGAACTCGTCGGCCGTCTGCGCTCCCTGACGCCCGCCTGAGTCCCATGCCGGGGTCAGAGCGCTTCTCCGGCTCTGCTTCGAGCTCTGGGGAACGGGATCGGTCACGGCGGGACCTGATTCGCCGCCAGATGTCATGACGGGGCCGCCGCCTCCTTCCGGAAGCGGCGGCCTTCACCCTATTCATCCCTCACCGAATCGCGAATGCGTATCCCCCGAATTCGCAACCGCACGGAATTAAACCTGAGACTGCCAATCCCAGGATGAACGGTCTCTTGTTGCCCCTCGGACCCCATGTGACGCTTTTCATTGCACGGACCCACCACGAAGGGGAATCTCATGCACGGAAAGAAGCGAATTCTCGCCCTGCTCGGCGTCCCGCTGGGTGCATCGCTGGCAATGGCACCCGGAATCTCCACCGGAGCGCACGCCGCAACACCTGGCAAGAGCGCGACATCGGGGGCCGCTTCACAGCCGTCGGCCGTTCCAGGAGCCTCCTGCTCGATTACTGGAATCGAAGACCCGAATGAGAGCGCGCAGATATCCGGCGCCGGATTCACCCCCGGACAGCTGGTCTCCTTCATCAGCGGGAAGCGCACGATCACCACTGCAACGGCTGACATCGGTGGAGCGGTCAAGGCGGTGGCGGTAGTCAAGGCCGACGACTCCGTCACGGCCCAAGAGGGAGCCAACCAGCAAGGTTGCCTGAACCTCGTCAAGGCGAGTGCGACATCGCAGACCGGCACAACCGTTCCGGGCAGCCCCGACGAGAGGGAACAGGCGCTCACCGCCGGGGCGGACGACGGCGCCGCGACGTGCAGGCAGAATTCCGACAAGCTCAGCGAGAACACCGGAAAGAGCCAGAGCTACGTGGCTGCCTACACTGAAGGGTTCAACAACAAGGTGGCATCCATCAGGGGTTGCGCCGCGATGCTGGAGCAGCTGAGGTCGGGAGTCCCGGTCTCGCAGAACCAGAACCAGAACCAGAACGAAAACCAGCGTGAAAACCAGAACCAGCGCGAAAACCAGCGCGAGAACCAGAACAGGAACCAGAACCAGAACCAGAACCAGGGTGAGCGTGCAGGCGGGCAGGGGAACCGCTGACCTCAGCCTCACCTGGAGGGCCCGGCAGCTCGCTGCCGGGCCCTTCGCGGTGTGGCCGGCGTGGTCGGCGTGGCCGGCGGGCTTCCCGGGCTCGCCCGGCGCACGGACCGTCCTCGTCCGCCACTCTCTGTGCACCCGAACACCGCCGGGCCGACTCCCCGGCTCGGTCCCTCAATGCGATCCCACCAATGGCGTAGTGCGGCGGTACGCCTCCTGGCGCTTCCGGCCGCATTTTCGCGCGTCACAGAGCGCTTTTCCGGAATCCGACTATCCTGGGGAGGAGGTACGACGAGGTACCAGGTAATGCCATCCGCAACAGTCGCCCAGCAGAGGGGACAACGGATGAATTACAACCAACGGCGAGTGGAACTCGCGAACTTCCTCAAAACACGACGACTGGCCCTTCAACCGGAAGAGGTCGGTCTTCCTTCGCGAGCAGCGCGGCGGACCCCGGGTCTGCGACGGGAAGACGTCGCCGACCTGGCAGGGATCAGCGTCTGCTGGTATTCCCGCCTCGAACAGGCCCGGAACATCCGGGTCTCCGACCAGGTCCTCAATTCGCTGGCCAAAGCCCTGCGCCTCAACGCCGAAGAGCGCGACTACCTCCTCGCCCTGGCGAACATGGACGCCCGTTCCAGCGCGAGCGTTCCCGCCGATGGTGTGACCCCGGCTCTCCAGCACATCCTGGACAGCCAGCACCCGCATCCGGCATTTGCCCTCGGCCCCCGTTTCAATATTCTGGCCTGGAACCAGGCCAGAACCGACGTCTACGGCGACCTCACCGAAATCCCCCCTGAGCACCGTCACATGCTGTGGCTGTTCTTCGGCGGATATCTTCGTGGACTGGTTCAGAACTGGGAGCCGAGCGCGCGATCGGTACTGGCCGCGTTCCGCGCGGCCACCGGTCTGTACGTCCACGAGCCGTGGTTCACCGCATTGGTTCGCGAACTGAGCGAGAGCAGCCCGGAGTTCCGCACCTGGTGGCAGCAGCACGAGATCGAAAGGCGTCGCGTCACCGCCCGGGAAGTGAAGCATCCTTCGGTCGGCCGCATGGTGCTGGAGGAGGTCGCACTCGTCGTCGACGACTGCTCGGACCAGCGGATCGTCCTTGAGGTCCCACAGCCCGGCACCGGCACCGAGAACAAGTTGACAGCACTCTCCTGCCTGCCTCGCCGGGCCCTTACTCCGCCGTGGTACGTGCTTCGTCGGCCGGCCTCGCGGGAACAGCGGAACAACACCTTCTGACAGCCGGCCCGGTGCCGGAACCGGCCCGCGCCCCGTCGGCGGCGCGGGCCGGTCGGCCGTCAGCGGCCGTAGCGGATCAGGGCGCGGACCATGCGGCAGGTCGTGTCGGACGGCGGGTGGATGCCGATGCGCTCGGCAGTCGTTCGTATCCTGGCGTCGGTCGCGGTCGACGGGTGGTAGACGCCCGTATCGAGCAGGGCGATCGCCAGGCGCATGGCCTTCAGGCGGCGGTTGTGGGAGACGTACCACTCACGGGGACGGCCCGCGGGGAGCGGCTTCTTCTGCAGGGGCTTGTGGAGCGGCTTGGTCGTGACTGCGGCAACGGCCATCGGCAACCTCCTGGCACGGTCGTGAAACCCTCACGAACTACCTCCATTTTACGGCCCACCACTGACAATCGTCGCTGGCCAGACGGGATTTCACGGCGTTCCTCCCGTACCGTTGGCCCCATGGAGATCTGGATCAATCCCGCCTGTTCCAAGTGCCGCAGCGCGGTGCAGCTGCTCGATGCGGAGGGTGCCGAGTACACCGTCCGCCGCTATCTGGAGGATGTGCCGTCACCGGACGAGATCCGGGCCGTGCTCGACCGTCTCGGGCTGGAGCCGTGGGACATCGCACGGATGCAGGAGGCGGACGCGAAAGAGCTCGGGCTCGGGGACTGGCCGCGCGAGGCCGGCTCGCGGGAGCGGTGGATCTCGGCGCTCGCCGGGCATCCGAAGCTGATCCAGCGGCCGATCATCACGGCGGACGACGGGACCGCCGTCGTGGCGCGTACGGACGAGGCGGTGCGGGACGCCATGGGGCGCTGAGCGTCCCGCGCGGCGGGCGCTATCGGGCGTCCGTCAGGAAGTCCTCGATCCTGCGGTTCAGTTCGGTGGCCGCCGGCTCGTGCAGCGGCAGGCTGTGGTGTGTCGCGCCGGGGATCGTCGCCGTCCGCGCATGCGGGAGCAGCCGGGCGGCGGTGGCGGCGACACGGGCCGGGTCATGGGCGCGGCTGTCCCCGGCCGTCAGGATCAGGGTCGGCACGTCCAGCCCGCTCAGGGCCTCGGGCGCGGGGCGGGGTCCGGTGACGGGGCGGGCCGACGGGAAGCCGGCGGCCGCACAGCGCAGCCGCAGCCACGCCGGATCGAGCGCGGCGCCGCCCGTCTCCCACCCCAGGAAGATCCGCGTCCGCGCGGCGCCGGGGCGGAGCAGCATCGGCAGAGCACGCAGCAGACAGCCGGGCCGGAATCCGGCGAAGCACTGGGCCGGGTCGAGCAGGATCAGCTTCCGCACGCGGTGGGGCCGCGCGTGCAGGGCGTGATGGAGGGCGATCCAGGCCCCGTACGAATGCCCGCACAGGACGCCGCCGTCGGCGCCCAGGCCGTCCAGCACCGTGTCGAGCGACGAGAGCGAGACGGCCGCGGTCCGGCGCTTCCTGAACACCGCTCACCGGGCCGTCACAGCACCTCCCCCACCCGCGCCCGGCACGGATTCGGCTCCGTCGGCGGGGTGATGCCGGCCGACCCCCCGGGCGCCGCCCCGACGTCCTGCTCGCGGTCGGCGCCGCGCACGCCACCTCGTTCCTGTCCGGTCAGGCGTCGAGCGTTGCTCTGGCCGGCGCGTACGCCCTGGCCCACAAACCGGCCGCGCGCGCTCCGACCACACCGCCTTCGTGAACTCCTCCTACTCCGCCACCTGCTTCTCCGCCTCGGCCAGCAGTTCCGTCAGGCGCAGTCCGAACCGGACGTCGCAGGGGTGCGGCACCCCGGTGCGTACCGAATCGATCAGTGCGTCCACCGCCGCGCGGAAGGAACCGACCGGGTCGCTCCACCGCGGCAGTGCCGCCGTTCCCGCCTCGCCCCTGAGCTCGATCTCGGTGCCGACCGCGCCGACCGGGGCACCCAGCGCAAGCGTCACGGTGCTGGACGCGCCGGAGGTGTGGCGGAGGATCAGGTGGGTGGTGTCGGACGGGCCGCGGGCCGCGGTCAGTCGCGTGACATCGCCCAGGACCGGGATCAGGACGGACAGGACGTGCGGGCCGACGTCCCACAGTCCGCCCTTCTCCCGGCGCCAGGGCGAGGCCGCGTACTCGCTGGTCACGCCGGGAGAGAACAGCGCCCCGATCCACTCGGCACGTGCGGTGAACCAGCCGTCCAGGGCGGCCTGTTCGGTGATCCAGGCGGAGGTCTCGGCCGCGAAGCGCAGGGTGCAGAAGACGACGGACGCGACCCCGGCCTGCCCGGCGGCGCGGGCGACCTCATGGGCCGCCGTCACGGTGGTCGCGACCGGCTTGTCCAGCAGCAGATGGCGGCCGGTGGCGGCGGCGCGGGCGGCGAGCGGGGCCTGGACGTCCGGCGGTACGGCGAACGCGATGGCGTCGCTGGCCGCGAAGAGCTCGTCGATGCCCGTCTCGCCGGTGTACGCCGTGGTGCCGTGGGCGGCGGCCAGCGCGTTCGCGGCCTCGGGGCGGCGGCCCCACACGCCGCTCAGTCCGGCACCCGGATGCGCGGCGAGGGCGGGGGCCTGGGTGTTCCGGGCCCAGGGGCCCGCACCGACGAGGCCGATACGCAGAGAGGTCGGGGGAAGTGTCGTCATGGCCCAAGTCTGCCGGGTTCACCGGGCCGATCCCGTATTGAGTTGGCGCAGCGTGAACTTCCTGGCTACGTTTGCGGTGCCGGCCGCGGGACTCCGGCCGCGACTTCCGGGACTTGCCTATGAAGCAGTGATTTCGCTGTTCGCGCCCCCATTCCCCGGCCGGCGTTCCGCCCCGCCCCGCGTACGGCGGCGCGTGACACCACGAGGGAAACCATGACGACCAGCACCGGCACCGATCTCGTGGCGGCCGAGGACGTGCTCCTTTTCGTCAATGCGACGATCACCGCGACCGGGCAGCGCGAATTCCGCACGACCGCGCACCAGCAGCAGCTCTCGCTGGACTTCCTCCACGCGTACGTACGGGTCAACTACCGCCGCGTGTACGCCGCCGCGCTCGCACTCGACATCAACGACCACAACGCCGCGCGCATCGTCCAGGGGCTGCTGGAGACGGCCGCCGACGCGGCCGCCGAGGAGAAGCGCACCGAGGGCCGGCTGATCGCCGCCCGGCTGGCGAAGCTGCCGCCGCAGCGCGTGTACCGGCTGTTCCGGGCGCTGCGCGCGGCCAAGGTGAACAACCGGCGCACCCGCGCGATCATGCGGGACTGGCTGACCGCCCGGCCCGACCCGGCGCACGACGCGGTGAAGTACCGCTCCGGGCTGAAGAGCGCCGCCCGCCATGTCCACCTCCGGTTCGGCGGCCCGGATGGGCCGGACGAGACGGGGGACTTCCTGTTCCGGCCGGGGCACCGGACGAGCTACCGGCACGGGCTGCTCGACGCCTGGCGGCGCGCCCACTACGAGCAGGGGGCCGTCGAGGAGTTGCCGTTCACCGTCGCCGAGGGCTTCGCCGCCCGGCGCGGGATGAAGCGCGAGGTGTTCCTGGAGCGGATGGCACCGCGGATGACCCGGCTGGAGCGGCTGCGGACCCTGGGGCAGCGCGGTGCCGGAGACGACCCGCGGCTGCCCGCGGAGGTGGATCTGACCGTGATGCCGCTGACCCGGCTCGCCCTGTACGTCCTGTCGCTCGGCTTCGAGGCGCGCAGCGCGCACCGCGCGGAGCTGACCCGTGCGTTGCGCACGGCGGCCCGTCGCGCGGCGGGGCCGCACGCCGGGGGCTGGGGCCGGGTCGCCGCCGTGCTGGACGACAGCTACTCGTCGTCCGGCTCGGGCGAGAAGCGGCGCCGCCCGCTCGCCGTGGCGCTGGCCTGCCACTTCCTGCTGGAGGCGCTGGCCGCGCCGGGCGCGTACACCCCGCTGTGGACGTCGGGCCGCACCGATCCACTGCTGGTCAGGCCCTGGGGGCCGACCCCGCTCGGCACCCGTGTGCTGGACGCGCTGGAACTGGGCCCCGACCGGCTGGTCATCGTCTCGGACGGCTGGGACAACGCGCCGCCCGGACTCGCGGGCGAGGTGCTGCGGGTCTGGCGGAGCCGGCTCGATCCGGACCGGCGTACGGCGGTGGTGCATGTGAACCCCGTATACGACGCGGACGGTTTCGATGTGCGGCGCCTCGCGCCGAGCGTGCCCACGGCGGGTGTCCGGGACGCGGAGGACCTGCCGGTGCTGGTGGAGATCGCGGGGTTCGCCGAGGGACGCACCGGAGCGGCGGCGCTGTACGCCTATCTGGACCGGCAGGTGGCACGTTTCGTGAGTGACGACGGGGCGGGAGCGGCATCGTGAACAGGCTCGAACTGACCGGGCTCGCCACCCGCCCCGCCCAGGTGTGGGGCGGCATCCGGCTGGTACCGCTGGTGCGCGAACAGCCCGTCGAGGGGCTGCGGCTGCACGAGGAGCTCTACACGGATTACGGGTACGGCGTCGTGGACGTCGGGCCGCGCACGCACTACGCCTCGGTCATCCCGCACGGCTTCGTCGCCGACTGGTCCGGCGGGGGCGAGCAGTCCGCCGCGTACGGTACGCAACTCGGCGCCGTGGCGGGCTCCGCGGCGCCGAACCGGCCGGCGCCCCGGACCGCGCGGCTCCAGCGCCACCGCCACCACCGGATGGCGAAGCGCCGGCCGGGCGACCGGCTGCGGTTCCTGCCGCTGCACCTCGCGCTGGAGGGCTATCTCGCCCTGCACTTCGGCGGCCCCTCCGTCGCCTGGGAGGAGTGGTCGCGGCGGGCGCTGCGCGACGGGCTGTCGCCGCGCGCCGAGGACGCGTACCTGGGGTGGTCGGTGCGCGGGCTCGGTGACGCGCTGCGGGTCTTCGAGATCCATCCCGGCCAGTGCGGAGTGATGGTGTACGCGGCCGACGCGCTCGCCGGCGCGTTTGTGCTGCCGCACCCGGACGACTACCGGCTGCTGCACCCGTCGCTGGTCGAGGACCTGTACGGCGAGCTGATCCACCAGTACGCGCTGTACGGCGCTCCGGTGCCGGAGTTCGCGGCGCGGATACCCGACGGTCCGCGGCTGCGGTCGCTCGCCGCGCTGCGGGTGGCGGCGCGGGAGTGCGAGCGGGAGTGGGCCGAGGCGCACGACACCCTGTTCGTGGGTGAGCTGCTGGACAGCTCGTACGCCTTCGACCGGGTGTACCGGATGGGTTCGTTCACGCTGTGGCGGTTCCTGCCGCCGTTCCGGACGGGCGGGGCGGGGCAGCACATCGGTGAGACGATCACCGATCACAAGGGGCAGGTCGCGTACCTGAAGACGTTCCGGCTGTCCGAGGCCCAGATCAGGCGCGGCCATCTGCTGCACCGGCTGGCCGACGCGGACTGGCGGCTCGCGGGGGCGGCCCGGGCGCTGGGCACCACTCAGGAGGAAGTGGTCCGCCGGATCCGCGCGGCCGGCTTCGAGTCGCTGCTCAGGGCCCGCGCGCAACCCGGCACACCTCGGTAACACGGGGTTCACATCCGGGCAACGGACGGGAAATCGCGCCTTGCGAAGCTGCCGACCAGGTCTGATCCCCGGCCGCCGCCGGCACGAGGGGCGTCACACCCGTCCGGGTGGGGCGCCCCTCGTCCTGGCGTCACCCGGTCTGCCGGGAGGCCACAGCGGTCCGCCGCTCCCTGAAGTACGGGGTGAGCAGGGCAACGCCAAGGGCCCGTATCGACGGGTGGGAGAGGTCTGCTGCGCCGTCACGTTCTCTGGTTCAATGGGGGCATGGCCGGTATTCAGTACACCTCGACAGGTCGCAGCGACCTCGAACCGTTCTGGCCTTCCCGTCAGCATCACGACTTCGACCGGGTGTGTTGCCGCGCGTTGAACGCGCAGGCCCTCTAAAGCCGCTCACCCCGGTCTTCGGTCCGCGCGCACGCAAGCAAGTCCGTCCCTCGACGACTCCTTCGCGCGAAAGAGCTGACCCTCATGGCGAACACTCGTACCTTCTCCGCCGCGACCGATGCCGCAACCGGTGCCGCCACCGCGGCGTCCTCGGCGACCGCTGCGGCCACCAGCCCCGCCCGCCCCCTCTCCCCCAACCGCCACCGGCTGCGCGCCGTCGACCCCGACGAGTTCATCCAGCTGGCCGACGTGGCCGAGTTCCTGCCGCCGGACGCCACCTGGCTGCCGGCACCCCAGCACACCGTTCCGGCGCTGCCGGGCCGGCCGCCGATGATCGGCTACCTGGTGCTCGTGCCGGCCGATCAGCAGCCGGCCGTCACCGCGGCCGCCGCCGCAGCCGCCCAGTACGTGGTTCGTGCACCGGTGGAGGACCCGGCCACGGGCCCGGTGCGCGTCGACCCGGTCCAGCGCACCGCCGCGGTGGACGGGAACACGCTCGACCTCACCTTCCTGGAGTTCGAACTGCTCGCCCACCTCGTCGCGCACCCGCACCGGGTGCACACCCGCGACCAGTTGGTGACCACGGTCTGGGGCTACGGACACGTGGGCGACGGACGCACCGTGGACGTCCACATCGCCCGGCTGCGCCGCAAGCTGGGCGCCGAGCACCGCCGGTCGATCCAGACCGTGCGGCGCGTCGGCTACAAGTACGCCCCCTGAGGTCCGCGGCGTACGCGGGAGAACGGCCCCGGTCCGGGTACGTCCGGACCCAGGCCGCCTCCACGTGCCCGGCGGGTCAGCCCCGCGTCCCGGACTCCACCGGGACCTCGGCCGCCCCCCGTACCCGGCTGGGGGCGGGCTGGGGCGGCCTGCTCGCAAAGACGTAGGGCGAGGTCGGCGGGGTGGTGCTGGGTACACCCCGCCCGGGTGGCGGAGCGGCTGACATCCGGGGCACCCGGCAGGCGAGACTGTCCCGGACGGGTCCCGCCACGGGGCCCGCCGAGGGGAGGACGGGACCGGGATGAACGCGATACGGACACGGACACGGGGCGCGCTGCGGGCCGCCGGGCGCGGATTCATCCTGTCGCTCGCCAGTCTGGTCGGGTCGCTCACCCTCTTCGTGTGGACCGTGCTCTCCCTCGTCTTCATCCCGCTGGGCGTCGGCGTGCTCACCACCCCCTACGTGCTGGAGCTGGTCCGCAGGCACGCCAACCGGCGGCGGCTGCTCGCGGTCACCTGGTCCGGCATCCGCGTTCCGGTCCCGTACCGCCCCTTCCCGAAGGATCTGCGCACCGGCTTCACGGGGCAGGTGGAGCGGACCACGCTGATGCTGAAGGACCCGGCGACCTGGCGGGACCTCCAGTGGCTGCTGGCCGACATGACCGCGGGCTATGTCGTGGCGACCCTGGCGACGGCCCTGATGCTGTACCCGCTGGAGGGCTTCGTCCTGGCGGCCGGGCTGTGGCGGGTCTTCACCGACGACCGGTACTGGTACGGGTTCGTGCCGGTCGACAGCCAGGCGTCGGGGCTGGCCGCCGCCGCGCTCGGCCTGGCGCTCCTGGCGACCGGTGTGCTGGTCAACGACCGGCTGGTGCGGCTGCACTTCGTGATCGCCCGCGCGTTGCTGGCCCCCACTCAGGAACAGGAGCTGGTGCGGCGCATCGACCGGCTGACCGAGACCCGGCACGAGGCCGTGGACACCGCCGCCTCCGAGCTGCGGCGCATCGAGCGCGATCTGCACGACGGGGCGCAGGCCCGGCTGGTCGCCATGGGCATGAACCTGGGCACCGTGGAGGCACTCATCGAGAAGGACCCGGCGCAGGCGAAGAAGCTCCTCGCCATGGCCCGCGAGTCCTCGGCGGAGGCCCTCACCGAACTGCGTGATCTGGTACGGGGCATCCACCCGCCGGTCCTCGCCGAACGCGGACTCGGGGACGCGGTCCGGGCGTTGGCGCTGCGGCTGCCCATCGAGTCGGAGGTCGGTGTGGAGCTGGACGGCCGGGCGGACGCCGCGGTCGAGTCGGCCGCGTACTTCGCGGTGAGCGAGGCGCTGACCAACGCCGCCAAGCATTCGGGGGCCGACCGCGTCTGGGTGGACATCCACCATGCCGACGCCGTGCTGCGGGTCTCCGTCACGGACAACGGCAGGGGCGGTGCATCGGTCGGGTCCGGCTCGGGACTGAGCGGAATCGAACGCCGGCTCGGTACATTCGACGGCGTCATGGCCGTCAGCAGCCCCGCGGGCGGTCCCACCATGGTGACCATGGAGATCCCTTGCGAGTTGTCCTAGCCGAAGATCTCTTCCTGCTGCGCGACGGCCTGGTCCGTCTGCTGGAGGCGTACGACTTCGAGATCGCGGCGGCCGTCGAGACGGGCCCCGAACTGGCCCGCGCGCTGGCCGAGTCGGCGCCGGACGTCGCGGTGGTCGATGTCCGGCTTCCGCCGTCCCACACGGACGAGGGCCTGCAGTGCGCGCTGGCCGCGCGGCGGGCCAGGCCGGGACTTCCGGTGCTCGTGCTCTCGCAGCATGTGGAGCAGTTGTACGCGCGCGAGCTGCTGGCGGACGGTATCGGCGGCATCGGCTATCTGCTCAAGGACCGGGTCTTCGACGCCGAGCAGTTCATCGACGCGGTGCGCAGGGTCGCCGCGGGCGGCACGGCGATGGATCCGCAGGTGATCTCGCAGTTGTTGTCGCGGCGCTCGCAGGACAAGCCGATGGGCGGGCTGACCCCGCGTGAGCGGGAGGTCATGGAGCTGATGGCGCAGGGCCGTTCGAACGCGGCGATCGCCTCGCAGATGGTGATCACGGAGCGGGCGGTGGCCAAGCACACCTCGAACATCTTCGGGAAGCTCGGTCTGCCGCCGTCCGACGACGACAATCGCCGCGTTCTCGCGGTCCTGGCCTATCTGGACCGGGGCTGAGCCGGTTTTCCCCGCGGTCGTGGGGTCACGGGGCCGGCCGGCCGGATGTCGCTCCAGCTCCGGCGCGGCCCCGGCCCGCCGCCCCTCCCCCACCTCCGCACTCGGTACCCTGTCCACCATGACGACCGGGGTGCGGCGCAGGATGGGCGTCGAGGAGCGCAGACAGCAGCTGATCGGTGTCGCGCTGGAGTTGTTCAGCCACCGCTCCCCGGACGAGGTGTCGATCGACGAGATCGCGGCCGCGGCGGGGATCTCGCGGCCGTTGGTCTACCACTACTTCCCGGGGAAGCAGAGCCTGTACGAGGCGGCGCTGGGGCGGGCGGCCGAAGAGTTGGCGGCACGGTTCATGGAGCCGCGCGAAGGGCCGCTCGGGGCACGGCTGTTGAGAGTGATGGCGCGGTTCTTCGACTTCGTCGACGAGCACGGTCCGGGGTTCTCGGCGCTGATGCGGGGCGGGCCCGCCGCCGGGTCGTCGACGGCGAACGCCATGATCGACGGGGTCCGGCAGGCGGCGTACGAGCAGATCCTGGCCCATCTGGGGGTCGAAGATCCCCCGGCACGGCTGGAGTTGGTCGTGCGGTCGTGGGTTTCGCTGGCCGAGTCGACGGCGCTGATCTGGCTGGACGGGCGCCGGATTCCGCGCGAGGAACTGGAGACGCAGCTGGTGCACGACTTCGCGGCGCTGGCCGCGGTGAGTGCCGCACACGACACGGAGATGGCGGGCATCGTGTTGCGGGTCCTCTCGCAGGAACCGGCGGACGGGCCGTTCGCGGAGCTGTTGAACCGGCTCTCCGCGCTGGCGCCCACCGCACCGGCCGTTCCCGCGCAGCGGCTGCCGTAGCCCTGGACGGGACGGCTCTCAGCCGAGCAGTTCGCCCTGGAGCGCGGCCGCCAGGCCCACCTCCGCGTTGTCCGCACGGCCCCGTTCGAAGGCGCGCTGGTAGGCGGCGTCGCCGACCGCCGCGCGGGCCTGGCGTTCGCAGGCTTCGCGCAGCGGGCCCAGTTCCGGGGTACCGCGTTGCGGGTGGCCGACCATGCGCCAGTAGACCTGCCCCGTGCCGTAGACCCGGGCGGCGCGGGCACCCGCGCCCTGGGCCGCGATCGCCGCCGCCAGGATGTCCAGACCGAGCGCGATGCCGAATCTGTCCCGCATGCGGTGCTTGCCGGCGAGCATCGAGCGGGCGTAGGTGGCGGAGGAGTCGGCGTCGCCCCGCAGCAGAGCGATCAGGGCGAGTTGGTAGTCGACATAGCTACGGGTCCAGCACTCGTCCTGGGCGTCGCAGGCCGTGCGCAGGGCCATGGCCGCGTCCACCGCCTCGTCCAGCCGTCCCAGGCTGGTGAGGGCGAAGACCGTGATGAGATGGCAGCGCAGCCGGTAGGCCGATTCCAGCGGGTTGGCGGCGCCCGTGGAGCGCAGTACCCGGTCGACCTGGCGCAGGCTCGCCTCGGGGCGGCCCGTCATCAGATCGGTGAGGCCGCGCAGATAGGCGGCGGCGAGGATGCCTTCGTCGGCCCCGTCCCGGACCGCGGACTGGGTGCACTCCCTGCCCAGACGCCGGGCGGCCGGGTAGTCGCCCTGGAGCATGACGGTGATGCCCAGCACCCACAGGGCACGGGTGCGGTGGGGGCCCTCGGCCGGTCCGACGTCCAGAGCGCGCTGCGCGTACTCGCGGGTCTGCGGCAGATGGCCGCAGCAGCACCAGAAGAAGCCGATCCGGCCCGCCATCTCCTGGGCGGCCACGGTGTCATGGGCCAGCAGGTGGTCGAGGGCGGCGCACAGGTCGGCGTGCGACTCGGTGATGCGGTGGTACCAGAAGATCTGGTCGTCACCGGTCCAGCCCGCGTGTGCGTACCGGGCCAGGCCGAGGAAGCAGGCGGCGTGCCGGTCGGCCGCGGCCCGTTCCTCGCCGAGTTCGGCGAGCCACATCCGCCCGTACTCGCGGATGGTGTCGAGCATGCGGTGCCGTACGCCGTCCCGTCCGACGACGGACTTGGCGACCAGGCCCTTCAGCGCCTCGGCCACACCGTCCTCGGTGAGCGGCCCCGCGGCGCAGATCCGGCGGGCCGCGGCCTCGTCGAAGTCGCCGCGCAGGACGGTCAGCCGCGCCCAGAGCAGCCGCTCCAGCGGGGTGCACAGCTCGTGGCTCCAGCCGATGGCCGTGCGCAGGGTGCGGTGGCGCGGCGGCCAGAGCGAGCCGTCGGCCGGTACGTCGAAGCGGGAGCCGATCCGGGCGGCGACCTGTTCGACGGTGTCCCGGCCGAGGGCTCCCGCCGCGAGTTCGATGGCGAGCGGGATGCCTTCGAGGCGGCGGCAGATCTCGGTGGCGGCCTCGGCGTCGCCCGGCGCGTCGAGGGCGAGGCCGGGGGCCGCCGCGGCCGCCCGGTCCCGGAACAGGGCGAGTGCGTCGCCCGCGCCCTCGACGGGCAGCGGTTCCACCCCGACGAGCTGCTCGCCCCTGATGTACAGGGGCTGCCTGCTGGTGGCCAGCACGGTGAGGCCGGGTGACGTGGTGAGGATCTCGCCGAGCAGATGGGCGCACGCGGAGCGCAGATGCTCGCACGAGTCGAGGACCAGCAGTAACTCCTTGTCGACGAGCCATTCGCACAGCACGTCGATGGGCATGCGCAGGGTGTGGTCGGAGAGCCCGACCGCGTCGGAGACGGTCGCGATGAGCAGCCCCTCGTCGTGGAGCGGTGACAGATCGGCCCACCGGGCTCCGTCGCGGTACGCGTGCGCCGCCTGCCGGGCCGCGCGGACCGCGAGCCTGGTCTTGCCGACACCGCCGCTGCCGGTGAGGGTGGTCAGCCGGTGCGTGGCGAGGGTGCGTTCGAGCCGGGCAAGTTCCGCCTTCCGTCCGACAAAGCTCGTTGTCTCCTCGGGGATGTTGCTCGCCATGGTCACCGTCGCTGAAACAGGTGGACCGGCCGGTCCCGGCCCCTGGTTCCGTACGGCTCAGGCAGGGGAGAACACCTGGCGTACCGGAAAGGGGCCGGAACCGGTCGGGGGGGTGGGAGGGCGCGCCCGGAAGTGCGGTACTGCTGGCACTCCCCGGCGGCTACTGCCTTCCCACGTTAGACCGTTTTGGCTCAGCGGAGGGAGAACACCGCCACCGTGCGTCCCGGGACGGTGAAGCTTCCCGAACTCCTCTCGTACGTGGACTTCTTGACGGTAGGATTCGCGCCCGCAGCCTGGACGGGATGCAGGGTGTACCGCTTCCCCGCCAGGCCGGCGACCCTCTGGGTCCCGGTGCCGGGGGTGGCGTTGACGACGACCACCAGTTTCCCGAGCCGCATGGTGATCACCCCCGGTGTCTCGTCCTTCCCCGAGAGCGGGAAGGACAGGGCGGACTGCACCTGCTCGGTGGTGGAGAGGCCGAAGTCCTTCTCCGTGGACCGGATGGTGAGCAGGTCCCGGTACGCGGCAGAGGCGCCGTCGATCTGCGCGCAGCCGGGGCTGAGCGCGGCATCGGCCAGCAGTGGCCTCGCATAGGACCACATGGACCCGTTGTCGGCGGCCGACGGCAGTCCGCGGCCGAAACCGTTGCCGTCGCGGCAGTCCCAGTGCAGGGCGTTGAACCAGTCGCCGCTGTCGTACGAGTTGCGGTCCAGGGACTTGGAGCGCAGCAGGTCGGTGCCCGCCTGGGAGAGCGAGGGTCCCTGCGAGAGGGTGGCCGTCGCCATCGCCAGGACCTGCATGCGGGCCCGGTCCGCCGCCGAGGTGCCCGTCGGGAGCTTGAAGGCGAGCGCGTCGTACAGCGATTCGTTGTCGTGGGCGTCCGCGTAGGCGAGTGCGTCACCGGGGGCCGCGGCGTATCCGGCCGGGGCACCGTTGCAGTCGACGCCGGAGCCCCTGACCGTGTTGCCGGACGAGTCGGTGAAGGCGTAGTCGGCGAGGTTGCCGGTGAGGCCGACCTTGATCAGGTCCTGGTAGTGGAGCAGCCGGGCCTTCTGTTCGGCCTTGGTGCCATTGGCGGTGGAGGTGTTCGGGTCGGTGTAGAGGCCGCTCGCGAAGCCCTGCACGCGCGGGTCCCCGTCGAAGGGACTGCCGCCGCGGACGGCGTCGCGGGACCGGTCGGAGAAGGTGGCGACACCGGTGCCGGCCATGTTCTTCTGGGTGGCCTGGACGAAGCGGGCGTCGTCGGCGATCTCGCCGAAGTTCCAGCCCTCCCCGTAGAGGATGATCTTCTTCCCGTCGACGCCGTCCTCGGCCACGGTCAGCGCGTCGAGCGCCTTGCGGACGGCGAGGATGTTGGCCTTGGGGTGGTGGCCCATCAGGTCGAAGCGGAAGCCGTCGACCTTGTACTCCTTGGCCCAGGTGACGAGTCCACGACGAGCTTGCCCATCATGGTGTTCTCGGGCGCGGTGTTGGCGCAGCAGGTGGAGGTGGCGACGGTGCCGTCCGCCAGCAGCCGCTGGTAGTAGCCGGGCACGATCCGGTCGAGTACGGACTTGTCGTCCTGGCCGGAGGCGACGGTGTGGTTGTAGACGACGTCCATGACGGTCCGCAGTCCCGCGCCGTTCAGTCCCTGCACCATCTGCCGGAACTCGACGGTGCGCCTGGTGCCGTTGGGGTCGGAGGCGTAACTGCCCTCCGGGACGGTGTAGTGCAGCGGGTCGTAGCCCCAGTTGAAGCCGTCCCGCGCCGCGGCCTTCGCGACGCAGGCCTGCTGCTCCTCGGGGTCGGGGGCGTACCCGGACAGGTCGCAGGCCGGCTTCTGCTGACCGGACTTCTCCTCGGGGATGGTGCCGATATCGAAGGCGGGCAGCAGGTGGACGTAGCTCGTGCCCGCGGCGGCGAGCCGCTTGAGGTGTTTCATCCCGTCGGAGCGGGTGTCGGTGAAGGCGAGGTACTCGCCGGGGTGCTTCGAGGTGCGGTCCGCGATCGAGAAGTCGCGGATGTGCAGTTCCTGGATCCGGGCGTCCCGCAGGGGGACGGCGGCGGGCTTCCTCAGCCCGGACCAGCCCTTCGGCGCGAGGGCCGGGTCGTCGAGGCCGACCACGAGGCTGCGTGCGGAGTCCGTGGTCAGGGCGGTGGAGTAGAGGTGGGCGAACAGGTCGGGTGGCGGGACGTGAACGGGGGCCGGGGGCGGGGCGTACCGTGGCGTTCCCGCGGGGCGACGCGGAGTCGTCCCGCACCGCGGGCGGGCCGTTCCCATGAGGGCGTCGCCCCGCGGGGAGCACCCCGATGTGTTCCCGGCCCCGGGGGTCGCCTGCCGGACCGGGGCGCTCGGGCCCGCCCCGGTCCGGTCACCGAGGTCAGCTGCGCCAGACGTCGCTCGTCGGGAAATGCGGGTGACGGTGCAACCTCACCGGCCGGGCCGGTCACGGACAGGAGAGGCGGCCGGAGTCGCTCACTCCCCGCCGGCCCGATCAGGGCCGGCTCCGGGCGCTTCTCCGGTACGCCCGGACGCGGCGTCCGGGTCCCGGGCGCCGCGGACCGGGGCGGTGGACCCCCGTACCACCAGCTCCGGCTGGAACACGTACTCCGTGCGCTGCACGGGGCTCCCGCCGATCTCCTCCAGCAGGGCGCCCACCGCGGCCGCCGCCATCGCCTGGACGGGCTGACGTACCGTCGTCAGCGGCGGATCGGTGAACGCGATCAACTGCGAGTCGTCGAAGCCCACCACCGACACGTCGTGCGGCACGTCGAGCCCCCGCTCCCGGGCCGCGCGCACCACGCCCAGCGCCATCAGGTCGCTGCCGCAGACGATGCCCGTGCATCCCCGGTCGAGCAGCGCACCGGCCGCGACCTGACCGCCCTCGACACCGAACAGGGCGGAGCAGACCAGGAGTCCGGCCTCGTCCCGGTCCAGGGCCAGCAGGTTCACGGCGGCCTCGATGAAACCTTCCCTCTTGCGGCGGGACGGCACATAGCGCTGCGGCCCGATGGCCAGGCCGACCCTGCGGTGGCCGAGATCGGCGAGGTGGCCGACGGCCATCCGCGCGGCGGCGGAGTCGTCGGGCGAGACGAACGGGGCGCTGATCCGCTCGTTGTAGCCGTTGATCAGGACGAACGGCACACCGCGCTCGGTGAGCACGGCGTACCGGGCCGGGTCGGCCGACAGGTCGGCGTGCAGCCCGGACAGGAAGACGATCCCGCCGACGCCCCGTTCGACGAGCTGCTCGACGAGTTCGTCCTCGGTGGCGCCGCCGGGCGTCTGGGTGCAGAGCACCGGGGTGTAGCCGTGCCCGGCCAGTATCTGTTCGACGGACTGCGCGAACGCCGGGAAGATCGGGTTGGTGAGTTCGGGGGTCACCAGTCCGATCAGCCCGGCGCTGCGCTGCCGCAGCCGTACGGGGCGTTCGTAGCCCAGGATGTCCAGCGCCGCGAGCACCCGCTGACGCGTGGTGTCCGCGACGCCCGGTTTCCCGTTGAGCACCCGGCTGACGGTCGCCTCGCTGACCGCTGCCTGGCCGGCGATGTCCGAAAGCCTCGGCGCACCGCCGGCTCTGGGCTCAGGGACGGTCACACCGTCCACCACACCGTGGTGTCCGCGGGCAGCTCGATCTCGGCGCCGTCGGTGACGACCGGGGTGCTGGACAGCAGGACGGTGCCGCGTACGGGGATGCGCACCGGGCGGCCCGTCGTGTTGACGGTGCAGACGAAGCCGAGGCGGGCGAAGATCAGCAGCCCCTCGGGGGCCTGGAGCCACTCCACCGCGGTACCGGCGCCGAGCCCCGGGTGCGCCCGGCGGGCGGCGATCGCGGCCCGGTACAGCTCCAGTGTGGAGCCGGCGACGCCGGTCTGCGCCTCGACGCTCAGCGCACCCCAGCCTTCGGGCTGGGGCAGCCAGCTGCCGCCGCTGCCGAAGCCGTACGAGCCGCCGTCGCGGGTCCACGGGATCGGCACCCGGCAGCCGTCGCGGAAGCCGTCCTGGCCCTCCGCGCGGAAGAACGACGGGTCCTGACGGGCCTCGTCGGGCAGGTCGGTGACGTCGGGCAGGCCGAGTTCCTCGCCCTGGTAGACGTACGCGGAACCGGGCAGCGCCAGCATCAGCAGGGTCGCGGCGCGGGCGCGGCGCAGGCCCAGCCCGGGGTCGCCGGCCGTGCGGATCTGGGTGCCGAGGCCGGGCGGGTTGGCGAACCGGGTGGCGTGCCGGGTGACGTCGTGGTTGGAGAGCACCCAGGTGGTGGGGGCGCCGACGGGGCGCATGGCGTCGAGCGAGGTGTCGATGACCTCGCGGAGCTCGGCGGCGTCCCAGGCGGTGGACAGGTACTGGAAGTTGAACGCCTGGTGCATCTCGTCGGGGCGCACGTAGTTGGCGGTGCGCTCGACGGTCGGGGTCCAGGCCTCGGCGACGAGGATGCGCCCGCCCGTCGCCCACCACCGCCCTTCCGACGAAGACCCTTCGGGCCTCTTCTTCACGGGGTACTCGTCGAGAATGGTGCGCCAGGAGCGGTAGATCGCGTGGACCCCGTCCTGGTCGAAGAACGGCATGACGTCGTTGCCGAGCAGCTTGAGCTGGTCGTGGCTGCCGAGGTCGGGCAGGCCCGCGGCCTTCACGAGGCCGTGGGCGACATCGACCCGGAAGCCGTCGACGCCCATGTCGAGCCAGAAGCGCAGGATCGAGCGGAACTCGTCGGCGACGGCCGGGTGTTCCCAGTTGAAGTCGGGCTGCTCGGGCGCGAAGAGGTGGAGGTACCAGTCGCCGGGGGTGCCGTCCGGGTCGGTGGTGCGGGTCCAGGCGGGGCCGCCGAAGATGGACTCCCAGTCGTTGGGCGGGAGTTCGCCGTCCGCGCCCTTGCCGGGCCGGAAGTGGTAGCGCCCGCGCAGCGCGGAGCCGGGCCCCTCGGCGAGGGCACGCCTGAACCACTCGTGCTGGTCGGAGGAGTGGTTGGGCACCAGGTCCACGATGATCCGCAGACCCAGGTCGTGGGCGTCCCGGATCAGCGCGTCGGCGTCCAGCAGGGTGCCGAACATGGGGTCGATGGCACGGTAGTCGGCGACGTCGTAGCCCGCGTCGGCCTGCGGGGACGCGTAGAACGGGCTGAGCCAGACCGCGTCGACACCGAGCTCCTTGAGGTACGGGAGTCTGGCGCGTACGCCGGCGAGATCGCCCATGCCGTCGCCGTTGCCGTCGGCGAAGCTCCGTGGATAGACCTGGTAGATCACCGCGTCCTGCCACCAGCCGGTCTGGTGGGCCGGAGCGTCGGCGGACGTGCCGGTGGAGGGGGCAGCGAGGTGCTGGGTCATGTCGTCCCTGGGGTGTCTGGGTGGGGAGCGTCGCCGGGACCGGTCGGGAATCCGGCGAGGCCGTGACTTGGTGCGTGCGGTACGGGGCGTGTTCTCAGCCCTTGACGGCTCCGGCGGACATGCCGGTGACCAGGTGGCGCTGGGCGAAGAGGAAGACCAGGGCCGCGGGTATCGCGATGAGCACGGATGCGGCGGTCATCAGCCCCCACTGGGCTCCGTACCGGTTGACGAAGAGCTGGAGTCCGCCGGCGAGGGTGAGGTTGTCCTCGCCGACCATGAAGGCGGAGGCGTACGCCACTTCGCCCCACGCGGTGATGAAGGAGTAGAACGCGGTCACGGCGAGGCCGGGCTTGGCGAGCGGCAGGATGAGCCGCCAGAACGTGCCGAACGGGGTGAGGCCGTCGACCTGCCCGGACTCGTCGATCTCGCGCGGGATGGTGTCGAAGAAGCCCTTCATCATCCAGGCACAGAACGGCACCGAGATGGTGAGGTAGGTGATGACGAGTCCGGCGGGCTGATTCAGCAGCCCCATGCCCGCCATGATGTTGTAGATCGGCACGATGAGGACGGCGACCGGGAACATCTGGGTGATCAGCAGCGTCCACATCAGCCCGCGCTCGCCGGGGAAGCGGAAGCGGCTGACGGCGTAGCCGGTGGAGGCGGAGACGATGACGCCGAGAAGCGTGGTGAGCCCCGCGATCAGCAGGGAGTTACCGAACCAGGTGAGGAACTTCGTGTTCTGGATCAGGTTCGTGTAGTTCTCGAACGTGGTCTCTTTGAAGAAGTCCGTGGTGGTCGCGTACGCGGCGGGCTTCAGCGAGGTGAGCAGGACCCACAGCACGGGGAAGACGGCGATCACGGACGCGACGACGAGCGTGAGGTGCAGCCCGGCGGAGGCGATCGGCGAACGCTCGCCGCGCAGCCGGACCTTGCGGACGGAGTGCCGTGCGGAGGTCGCCGGGGCGGTGGTTGCGGGGGCGGTGGTCACCAGTCGTCTCCCTGGGTGCGCAGGACTCGCCGGTACACGGCGGCGAAGATCAGCAGGAGTACGAGGATCAGCACGCCCCAGGTGGAGGACTGCGCGAAGTCGCGCGGGCTGATCTCGAAGGAGAACTTGTACGCCTGGGTGACCAGGATCTGGGTGGCCTCACCGGGTCCGCCGCGGGTCAGCAGGAAGATCACCGGGAACATATTGAAGGTCCAGATGGTGGAGAGCAGGATCACCGTGGTGGAGACCGGCCGCAGTCCCGGCAGCGTGATGTGGCGGAACCGCTGCCAGGCGGTGGCGCCGTCCATCTCGGCGGCCTCGTACTGCTCGCTGGGGATCGACTGCAGTCCGCCGAGCAGGGCGACCATCATGAACGGCACGCCGAGCCAGACGTTGACGGCGATGACGGAGAACTTCGCCCAGGTCGGGTCGTTCAGCCACGGTATGCCGTCGATCCCGCCACCGGAGAGGATCTTGTTGAGCAGCCCGCGGTCCTCGTTGTAGAGGAAGCGCCAGGCGAAGACGGAGACGAAGCCGGGGATGGCCCAGGGCAGGATGAGCGCCATCCGGTACGCGGAGCGTCCGGCGATCCGGCGGTTGAGGATGTTGGCGAGGGCCATGCCGAGACAGAAGGTGATGGCCACGCAGGAGACCGTCCACACCAGGGTCCAGCCGAGGGTGCCGAGGAACTGATTGCCGGTCAGGGCGTCGGTGTAGTTGTCCAGGCCCACGAACTTGTACGTGGCGGGCATGTGGTTGACACCGATGGACCGCTCGACGTTGCGCTCGTTGGCATCGGTCATCGACAGGTAGATGCCGCGGACCAGCGGATAGCCGATGATCACGCCGATGACGACGGTCACCGGGGCGACCATGGTCCAGGCGTACCAGTGGGTCGACAGGGCCCGTCGGAGCCTGCCCGGCGGCGGGGGGTTGCCAGTACCGCGGCTCCGGCCGCGGGCGACGTCGTCGCCCGCGGCCTTCGCCACCGACTGGCTGGTGTGGACAGCCATCAGCCGGCCTGCCTTCCTGTTACTTCCAGCCCTTGAGGAGCTTGCGGTAGGAGTCGCCGGTCGCCTTGACGGCCTTCTCCGGCGAGGTCTGGCCGGTGAGGACCTTGGTGTATTCGGTGACGAGCGGCGCGAAGAGGCTGCCGGTCTCCGGGATCCAGGGGCGCTCGACAGCGGTCTCGACGACGGGCTTGAAGAAGCCGACGATCTCGTTGTCGATGACGTCCTGCTTGGCGTAGGCGGAGGTACGGGTCGGCAGCAGGCTCAGCTCCTTGGTGACCTTCGCCTGGGTGTCGGCGGACGTCATGTAGTCGACGAACGCGTAGGAGGCGTCGAGGTTCTTGGAGCCCGCGTACACGGCCAGGTTGTGACCGCCCTGCGGGGCACCCTGCGCGGCGGAGCCGGCCGGGACCGGGGCGATGCCCAGGTTGGCCTTGTCCTTGAACTCCTTGCCGGCGTAGGTGTCGGCGACGGCCCACGGACCGTTGATCATCATGGCGACCTTGCCGTCCTTGAAGGACGCCTGCATGTTCTCCCAGCCGTCCGTGGCATCGGTCTTGGCGGCACCCGAGTCGACGAGGTCCTTGGCGACCTTCATCGCCTTGACGCCCTCGGGGTTGTCGATGGTGACGGACTTGGTGGAGGCGTCGACCATGTCGCCGCCCTCGCCGTAGAGGAAGGAGAGGAACCAGTACGCGTCGTCGCCACGCAGGTACATACCGGTCTTGCCGGTCTTGTCCTTGATCTTCTTGGAGACGGTCTTCAGCTCGTCGACGGTCTTGGGGACCTCGACGCCGGCCTCCTTGAAGATCTTCTTGTTGTAGAAGATGCCCATGGAGTCGATGACCTGCGGCACCGCGTACGTCTTGCCGTTGTACCTGGTGGACGCGGCGGCCTGCTTCAGGAAGTCGTCCGGCTTCTGCAGGGCGGAGGTGCCGTCGAGCGGGGCCAGGTAGCCGAGGTCTGCGAACTCGGGGGTCCAGGCGACCTCGGAGCGGATGACATCGGGGGCGTCGGAGCCGGCCTGCGCCGCGTTCTTGAACTTGTTCTGCGCGTCACCGAAGGGCACGTTGACGTACTTGATGCGGACCTTCGGGTGCTGCTTGGTGAAGTCCTCGGCGATCTTCTTGAAGACCTTGTCCTCGCTGCCCGCGGTGGAGGTGTCCCACCACGTCACCGTGCCGGAGAGCTCGCCCGAGCCCTTGCTCGTGCCATCGGACTCGCTGCCGCTGCCGCAGGCGGTCGCCGCGAGCGCCAGGGCCGCGACCAGGGCGGTGGCCGTTATGCCACGTCGCATCTGAACTCCTTCAACTGCCGTACCGCTCCGTCGCGGCGCCGGGTCGACGTGAACGTAACAAGGATGAAAGAACGCCGAAAGAGTTTGCGGAAGATTTCTGCAAGCTTCGGCGATCGTTACATTTGCGTGTCCTCACGGTTGCCGTCAAGCCTCTTGACGGCAGGAGTCGACCCCTGACAGGGGCAGGCGAGAGCCCCCATCTCCGCAGTGCGACGATCTGACCGCGATCCGCAAACCAGGCTCGCAAAGCTTTGCAAGAAGTTGCCGCGACCTCCCCCCGTCCCCTCCCGCAGGCACGGTCGTCCGATTCCAGCGGATGGTGGGCAATCCGACATACGCCCGGTACAGTCCACTTCCATGACCGCACGGCTTGCCGATATCGCAACTCAGGCGGGGGTCAGCGAAGCTACGGTCAGCCGTGTACTGAACGGCAAGCCCGGTGTTGCAGCGGCCACCCGCGAATCCGTTCTCGCCGCGCTCGACGTTCTTGGCTACGAGCGTCCCGTACGCCTGCGCAGGCGTAGCGCGGGACTGGTCGGGCTGATCACGCCCGAGCTGGAGAACCCCATCTTCCCGGCGCTGGCGCAGGTCATCGGCCAGGCGCTGACCCGGCAGGGCTACACCCCGGTGCTGGCGACCCAGACCCCCGGCGGCTCCACCGAGGACGAGCTGACCGAGATGCTGGTCGACCGCGGCGTCTCGGGCATCATCTTCGTGTCCGGGCTGCACGCCGACACCTCGGCCGACATGCAGCGCTACGAGCAATTGCGCGCCCAGGGCGTCCCGTTCGTCCTGGTCAACGGCTTCTCGCCCAAGGTCCAGGCGCCGTTCATCTCGCCGGACGACCGGGCCGCGATGCGGCTCGCCGTGACGCATCTGGTGTCGCTGGGGCACCAGCGGATCGGCCTGGCGGTCGGGCCCAAGCGGTTCGTGCCGGTCCTGCGCAAGATCGAGGGCTTCCGCTCCACCGTGCAGGAGCAGTTGAACCTCACCCCGGACGAGGTGGAGGGGCTGATCCAGCACTCGCTGTTCACCCTGGAGGGCGGGCAGGCCGCCGCGTCGGCGCTGATGGAGCGCGGGTGCACGGCGGTGGTGTGCGCGAGCGACATGATGGCGCTCGGCGCGATCAGGGCCGCCCGCCGGCTGTCGATGGACGTGCCGCGCGATCTGTCGGTGGTCGGCTTCGACGATTCGCCGCTCATAGCGTTCACCGATCCGCCGCTGACGACGATCCGTCAGCCGGTGACGGCCATGGGCCAGGCCGCTGTGCGCACCCTCCTGGAGGAGATCGGCGGCACCCCCGCCCCGCACAGCGAGTTCGTCTTCATGCCCGAACTGGTCGTCCGCGGCTCGACGGCCGCGGGTCCCGGGCCCGCTCCGGCCTCCGCGGGCGGACCTCTTCCGGGTTCGCAAGCCCGCGCCTGAGGACTGTCCGGCACACAGAACACAGATGTGCGACCCGGAACCGATCGGCGGATGATCGGGTGGGGTGGCCCTTTCTGGCAGACTCTGCGCCTATGGGTGAATTGAGCGCGACGTCACAGGACAGCCGGCTGGAGGCCACCCCGTCACCCATCGTGGACGAGGCGGCCTCCGGGGCTGACACGAGGCGGAACGCCGGGCGGCTCGACGACTCCCCGGCGAGATCGCGTTTCCCGCGTTCGCTGCGGTCCTTGCGGTCCCCTCGCCGGCCGCGCATCTGGTTCGAGATCCTGCTGGTCGCGGCCAGTTACTGGGTGTACTCGCTGGTGCGCAACGCGGTCCCGGAGCAGAAGACCGAGGCCCTGCGCAACGCCGACCGGATCTGGTCGGTCGAGACCCACCTGGGCATCGCCGTCGAACAGGCGGTCAACCATGCCGCGAATTCCGTGACATGGCTGATCGTGTCGATGAACTACTACTACGCGACACTGCACTTCGTCGTCACCGTCTGTGTGCTGGTGTGGCTGTTCCACCGTCATCCCGGCCGTTACGCGGCGGCCCGGCTGGCCCTGTTCGCCACCACGGCCGTGGCGCTGCTCGGTTACTACCTGTTTCCGCTGGCACCACCCCGGCTGATGAACGGCGCCCACTTCATCGACACCGTCCTGGTCCATCAGACCTGGGGTTCGATGGCCTCGGGCAACTTCAAGAACATGTCGAACCAGTACGCGGCCATGCCCTCGATGCACATCGGCTGGTCGCTCTGGTGCGGCCTGACCGTCTTCGCCCTGGCCTCCGCCCCGTGGGCCCGCGTGCTGGGCCTGCTCTACCCGGCGGCCACCCTGATCGTGATCGTGTCGACCGCCAACCACTTCTGGTTGGACGCGCTGGGCGGCATGATGTGTCTGGCCATCGGTTACGCGGCGTCGTACGCCTGGTACGGCTCGCTGCCGCACCGCCTCGCGAAGCGGGTTCCGCTGCCATGGGAGGGGCCGCGGCCGGCCGCCCTGTCCGCCGGCCTGCCGGGGCACAACTGAGGCGCTCCGCCCCCGATCGCCGGACGGGCATGACGCCGGCCCGGAGCGGAGCCACGAAAGAGCGGCCCCGCACGCCGACGGAAGGCCCCTCACGCCCCGTAGAACCGCTCCTCCACCACCGCCCGCGCCCGGCGAGTGATCCGCCGGTAGTCGTCCAGCATGTCCCCGACATGCCCTGGCTCGTACCCCAAGTACCGGCCCACCGCGGTGAGTTCACGAGGTCCCGATGGAAACGTGTCGCCCGGCCGCCCCCGTACCAGCATCACCGCGTTGCGGACCCGCGTCGCCAGCACCCACGCCTCGTCCAGCGTCTGCGCGTCCTCGCCCGAGATCAGCTCCGCCGCACACGCCGCCGCCAACGCCTCGCGGGTCCGGGTCGTCCGCAGCCCCGGCTCGACCCAGCCGTGCTGCATCTGCATCAGCTGGACCGTCCACTCGACATCGCTCAGTCCGCCGCGCCCCAGCTTGGCGTGGAGCGTCGGATCCGCACCCCGTGGCAGCCGTTCGGACTCCATCCGGGCCTTCAGACGGCGGATCTCACGGACCGCGTCCTCCCCGAGGCCCTCCATCGGGTACCGCAGCGGGTCGATCAACTCGATGAAGGCACGGCCGAGTTCCATATCGCCCGCCACCGGCTCGGCACGCAGCAGCGCCTGGCTCTCCCAGACCAGCGACCAGCGCCGGTAGTAGGCCTCGTACGACTTGAGCGTACGCACCAGCGGCCCGCTCCTGCCCTCCGGCCGCAGGTCCGCGTCGATGATCAACGGCGGGTCGGCGGTGGGCAGTTGCAGCAGTCTCCGCATCTCCGCGACCACCGCGTTCGCGGCCCGCCCCGCCTCGTGCTCGTCGACGCCCTCGCGCGGCGAGTGGACGAACAGCACATCGGCGTCGGAGCCGTAGCCGAGCTCGTGCCCGCCGAACCGGCCCACGCCGATGACCGCGAACCGGGTGGGCAGGGTGTCCCCCCACTGGTCGCGCACGGCGGCGCGCAGGGCTCCCGCGATCGTGACGGCGTTCAGATCGGTGACCGCGTTGCCGACCCGGTCGACGAGGGCCCCGGGGTCCTCCTCGGCGGGGCTCTCCTCCGTACCGTACGAGCCGATGAGGTCGGCGGCCGTGGTCCGGAACAGCTCGCGCCGCCGCACCCCGCGCACCGCGGCGACGGCGGATTCGGCATCCTCCGCCCGCCCCACCGCGGCCAGCACCTCCTGTTCCAGGTGCTCCCGGCTGCGCGGCTTCAGTCCCTGCGGATCGCCGAGCAGAGCCACCGCCTCGGGGGCGCGCAGCAACAGGTCGGGGGCGAGCCGGCCGGCCGACAGCACCCGGGCGAGGTTCTCCGCGGCCGCGCCCTCGTCCCGCAGCAGCCGCAGGTACCAGGGGGTCTTGCCGAGCGCGTCGGACACCTTGCGGAAACCCAGCAGCCCGGCGTCCGGGTCGGCGGAGTCCGCGAACCAGCCGAGCAGCACCGGCAGCAGGGTGCGCTGGATCGCGGCCTTGCGGGACACCCCGGACGACAGCGCCTCCAGGTGCCGCAGCGCGGCGGCCGGATCGGCGTATCCGAGGGCTTCGAGCCGGTGCCCTGCCGCCTTCGCGCTGAGCCGGGACTCGCCGGGCGCGAGCTGGGCGACGGCGTCCAGCAGCGGCCGGTAGAACAGCTTCTCGTGCAGCCGCCGCACCACGGACGCATGCCGTTTCCATGCCTGGTTGAGCTCGCTGACGGGATCCGTGCGCATCCCGAGGGAGCGCCCGATCCGCCGCAGGTCCGCCTCGCCCTCCGGGACGAGATGGGTGCGGCGCAGCCGGTAGAGCTGGATGCGGTGCTCCATGGCGCGCAGGAAGCGGTACGCGTCGTCCAGCTGCGCGGCGTCCACCCGCCCCACGTAGCCGCCCGCGGCGAGCGCCCGCAGGGCGTCCAGCGTCGAGCCGCTGCGCAGGGTCGCGTCGCTGCGACCGTGCACCAGCTGGAGCAGCTGTACGGCGAATTCGACGTCCCGCAGCCCGCCGGGGCCGAGCTTGATCTCGCGGTCGACACGGTCGGCGGGGATGTTGTCGACGACGCGGCGGCGCATCTTCTGCACGTCGGCGACGAAGTTCTCGCGGTCCGCGGCCTGCCATACGAGCGGCGAGACGGCCTCGACGTACTCCGCGCCCAGCTCGGGGTCGCCGGCCACCGGCCGGGCCTTGAGGAGCGCCTGGAACTCCCAGGTCTTGGCCCAGCGCTGGTAGTAGGCGAGATGCGAGGACAGCGTCCGGACGAGGGGCCCGTTGCGGCCCTCGGGGCGGAGGTTGGCGTCGACGGGCCAGATGGTGCCCTCGACGGTCGTGTCGGAGCAGATCCGCATCATGTGCGCGGCCAGCCGGGTGGCGGCCTGCACGCCCGCGCTCTCCTCGACGCCGTCGGCCGGTTCCGCGACGAAGATGACGTCGACGTCGGAGACGTAGTTCAGCTCGTGCCCACCGCACTTGCCCATCGCGATGACGGCGAGCCGGCACTGGGCGGCGTCGACGGGTGCGGCCGTTCGGGCGATGGCGAGCGCCGCCCGCAGGGTCGCCGTGGCCAGATCGGCCAGTTCGGCGGCGGCCTCGGCGACGTCCGTCGTACCGCACACATCGCGGGCCGCTATGGCCAGCAGGCACCGGCGGTAGGCGACGCGCAGCGAGTCCGGGTCGTCGGCCCCGGCGAGCCCCTGCTCGAATTCGGGCACTCCGGGGTGCAGATCGGTGGCCTCGTAGGTGACGAGCGCCTGCCAGTCGCGGGGGTGACGGGACAGATGGTCGCCGAGGGCCTCGGACGCCCCGAGTACCCCGAGCAGCCGGTCCCTCAGCGGTTTGGCGGTGACGAGGGTGTCCAGCAGGACCTGCCGCTCGTCCGGCTCCTCGGCCTCCACGAGGCGGACGACCCCGCGCAGGGCCAGATCGGGGTCGGCGGTGGCCCCGAGGGCGTCCAGGAGCACCGGATCGGAGCGTACGGACGACAGCTCGGGCAGGTCGAGGAGCTGCTCGGCGGCGGAAGGGTCGGTGAAACCGTGCCGCAGCAGTCGGGTGAACGTGCTGCTCCTGCGCCCCGGCACCGTCGTCATTCCGCGCTCTCCTGCTCGCCGTCCACACACAATTCAGCCGTTCCGACATTAGCCTCGCACCGATGAGTCCGGAGCGGGCGCGCGGTCAGCACTTCACAGACACGATCACTTCGAGGACCCGACCGGGAGGCCCGCATGTCCGGATTCGAACCCTTCGCCGAGCTGGATGCCCGCTACAGCCACGAGAGCGCGACGGCCGGTCCGTGGCCGGCGGCGGAGGAACTGCTGACGACCGCGGAGATCTACTGGCTGAGCACGGTCCGTCCGGATGGCCGCCCACATGTCACCCCGCTGATCGGGGTGTGGGCGGAGGGCGCGCTGTACTTCAGCACCGGGGCGGCGGAACGCAAGGCCCGGAATCTCGCCGCCAACCCGGAGGTGATGCTGACGACCGGCGTCAACACGATGTCGCAGGGGCTCGACGTGGTGGTCGAGGGCCGGGCGCAGCGGGTGACGGACGAGGAACGGCTGCACCGGCTGGCCGCGGCCTGGGAGTCGAAGTACGGCCCCGAGTGGCACTTCGACGTACGGGACGGCGCGTTCCTGCACACGGGCCATGTGGCGCTGGTGTTCGAGGTGTCACCGCGTACGGTCTTCGGCTTCGGCAAGGGCGCCGTGTTCAGCCAGACGCGGTGGCGGTTCGGCTGAGAGCCTGTCGGGTGACCTCTGAGCGGGCGGGGCCTCGCGTGCCCGGCTCTCCGTACGGCTGCGCTCCCCGGGCCCGGCCGCGCCGGACACGTCGCGGCCACGGTCCCGGTGTGCGACCGGACCGCCCCCGTCCACCACGGCACCCGGCCCGCGCAGCGCCTGGGAGTAAGGCCGGGCTCCCGTCGGCGGGGCCCGGTTCACGGGCCGTCAGGGGTGGCGGCGCCGGGCCGGGTCGCGACGACGACGGTCGCGTACAGCTCGTCGGAGGTGACGACGCGCGGGATCAGGCCGCTGCGGGCGATGGTCTCCTCGGCCCGGGCCGCCTGCCGTTCGCTCGTCTCGACCAGCAGATGGCCGCCCGGTGCCAGCCACCGCGGGGCCTCGGCGGTGACCCGCCGCAGCACGTCGAGACCGTCCGTGCCGCCGTCGAGTGCGACGCGCGGTTCGTGGATGCGGGCCTCCGCGGGCAGCAGTTCGACGTCCTGCGTCGGTACGTACGGCACATTGGCGAGCAGAATCTCCACCCGGCCGCGCAACGAGCCGGGCAGCGGCTCGAAGAGGTCGCCCTCGTACACCCGGCCCGCATCGGCGATGTTGCGGCGGGCACACCGCACGGCCGCGGGTTCGACGTCGGCGGCGTGCAGTTCGGTCCGGTTCAGTGTCGCGGCGAGCGCGGCGCCGAGGGCGCCCGATCCGCAGCAGAGGTCGACGACGACCGCGCCGGGCCCGGCGAGGGCGGCGGCCTGCCGGACCAGGAACTCGGTGCGGCGACGGGGTACGAACACGCCGGGGTCCACGGCGATCCGGAGACCGTTGAACTCGGCCCAGCCGAGGACGTGTTCCAGGGGCAGGCCGGCGGCCCGCCGTTCGACCATGGCGGCGAGCTCGGCGGGGTCCGCGGCCGTGGAGAGAATCAGCTCCGCCTCGTCCTCGGCGAATACGCAGCCGGCGGCGCGGAGTGTGGTGACGATGGAGGAGACGACGAGCGGTGAGGCGGAAACCGACATGAAGCGGAGCCTTTCGGGAAAGCCGATGGGCGCTCCGCGGTCGATTATGTCGGGTCGACCACGCGATCGTGCGGAGTGAGCACCCAGCCTGATACAGCGGTAATGGGTCTCACCTCCTTGGTCGGTCCCGTGTGGGGACGGGTCACACTACCTCAGTCGCGGCGTCCGGCGGTGCTCCGGCCGGGAGGACCCGTCCGGCCCGCTTCCGTTGTTCGCTCCCCCCTGCCCGCCGCCCGTACGACCCCCGCCGCAGCCGGGGCAGACGTACGGACGGCAGGGCCTGCTACAGATCCACGCTGTCGCGCAGCTTCGTCGGCGTCAGGAACAGGGCGGCGATCACACCGATCAACGCGATCGCGGCCGAGATCAGGAAGATGGTGCCGGTCGCGTCGCCGTACGCGGCACGCACCACTTCCTGGATCGGGGGCGGCATCGCGTCCATGTTCAGGGTGGCGCCGCCCGAGGACGAGGCCGCGGGGTCGACGCCGAGCTTCGCCAGGCCGTGGGTGATCTTCGTGGCGACCTGGTTGGCGAGCACCGCCCCGAGGACGGAGACCCCGATCGTGCCGCCGAGCGAACGGAAGAAGGTGATCGCGCCGCTGGCCGCGCCGAGTTCACCGAGCGGGACGGTGTTCTGGAGGACGAGGACGAGGTTCTGCATCGACATGCCGACGCCGACACCGACCGCGAGCATGCCGACCGAGACGAGGACCAGCGAGGTCTCGTGGTCGATGGTGGACAGGCCCAGGAAGCCCAGGGTGAGGACGACGACACCGGTGATGATGTACGGCTTGACCTTGCCGGTCCTGGAGACCAGGCGTCCGGCGACGGTGGAGGAGACCAGCACGCCGAACATCAGCGGGATGGTGAGGAGTCCTGCCTCGGTCGGCGAGTAGCCGCGGCCGATCTGGAAGTACTGGCCGAGGAAGACCGCGCCGCCGAACATCGCCATACCGACCGCGAGACTCGCGACGATGGCGAGTGCGGGATCGCGGCGTCGTACGACATGGAGCGGGACGACCGGCTCGTCGACCCGGTTCTCCACCACGACGGCGGCGATCAGGATCAGGGCGCTGGCGGCGACCATGACGAGGGTCTGCCAGGACAGCCAGTCGAAGTCGTTGCCGACGAAGGTGACCCAGAGCAGCAGCAGGCTGACGCCGGCGGCGATCAGCGAGGCGCCCAGGTAGTCGACCTTCGTCTCCGGACGGCGGATCTCGGTGAGGTGCAGGGTGCGGGTGAGCATCACGAGGGCGATCAGCGTGAACGGGACGGCGATGAAGAAGCACCAGCGCCAGCCGAGCCACGACGTGTCGGTGATGAAGCCGCCCAGCAACGGCCCGCCGACGGTGGCGACGGCCATGACACCGCCCAGGTACCCGTTGTAGCGGCCGCGCTCCTTGGGGCTGATCATCGCCGCGATGATGACCTGGACGAGCACCTGCAGAGCGCCCATGCCGAGGCCCTGCAGGGCGCGGAAGGTGATCAGCTGCCCGGTTGACTGGGCGAATCCGCAGGCGATCGACGAGACGACGAAGATGCCGATGGATATCTGGAGCAGCAGCTTCTTGCTGAAGAGGTCGGCGAGCTTGCCCCAGATCGGGGTGGAGGCCGTGGACGCCAGCAGGGACGCGGTGACGACCCAGGTGTACTGCGACTGGGTGCCGTTCAGTGAGCCGATGATCTTCGGCAGTGCCACCGAGACCACGGTGCTGCTGATCATCGCCACGAACAGCACGATCAGCAGCCCGCTCAGTGCCCGCAGCACATGGCGGTGGTCCATCGGCGCGACTTCGGTCGGCGCGGCCGTTCGTGCGCTCACACGCAACCTCCGGAGGGTTCGGACATGGGCAGGAGAGGCTTCACCATACATGCCCAATGGGCAATTTTGCTCACTGGGCAACTATGCTCGGCGCGGAGATAATGAACCCATGGAGAGCTCTGTGGGACTGCGGGAACGCAAGAAGGAAGCCACCAGGCAGGCCGTGCACGAGGCCACCCTGCGGCTGACCGTCGAGCACGGCTTCGACCACGTCACGGTGGAGGCCGTCGCGGACGCGGCGGGGATCTCCCGCAGAACGTTCTCCAACTACTTCACGGGCAAGGAGGACGCCCTCCTGTACGGGGAGGAGCGGCAGATCAGGGAACTCGTCCGCACCCTGCGCGACCGGCCCGCCGAGGAGACCGCGTGGGAGGCGCTGCGGGCGTCGATGTCGCAGTTCACCGAGCGCGTCGCACCCCCGGAGCGGGAGTGGGCCCTGCGCACCAGGCTGGCGATGCGTCACCCCTCGCTGCTCGCCCGCCAACTCGCCAACCACGCCGCCCTGGAACGGGACCTGGCCGAGGCGGTGGCGACCCGTCGGGGCCCGCGGGAGAACCCGGTCCGCCCGCTCGTCCTGGCCGCGGCGTTCCTGTCCTCGCTGCGGATCGCCATGCGGATGTGGATCGAGGAGGACCTGGCCCGGGAGCCCTCCGAGGTGATCGACGAGATCCTGGACGAGATGGGCCACCGGTTCGACTGACGGAGCACACGGCTCCGCGTTACGGGCCGCTGCTGGCTGCCGCGATCGGCGGCCCCGGAAAACGGTTCGACGGCTTCGCGGGGCCTGGCACAGTGGCGCGCCATGGCGGCCTTCGAGCGGGTGACCGCTGCGGACGTGCGGCTCATCCCCGGGCGCGCGAGCTGTACTACAGCGTCGGGTTCCGGGAGTTCGCGCGGGACGCACCGCTCATCGGAACCAGGACCGCGGGCTGAGGACCGGCCGTTCGGGCAGACGAACCGGGACATGGCGCTCCCCGACCGTCGGCCCCGGTTGCCGTTCCACGACGCGCACTGCTTCCTGAGCGGCTGACCTGCGCCTACAGCACCGGCAGCAGGTTCTTCAGCTCGAAGGCGGTGACCTCGCTGCGGTACTCCTCCCACTCCTGCTTCTTGTTGCGCAGGAAGAAGTCGAAGACGTGCTCACCGAGCGTCTCGGCGACCAGCTCGCTCTTCTCCATCAGCGAGATCGCCTCGCCCAGGTTCTGGGGCAGCGGCTCGATGCCCATGGCGCGGCGTTCCGCATCGGACAGGGCCCAGACGTCGTCGTCGGCGCCGGCCGGGAGTTCGTAGCCCTCCTCTATGCCCTTGAGGCCCGCGGCCAGCAGCACCGCGTACGTCAGGTAGGGGTTGGCGCCGGAGTCGATGGAGCGGACCTCGACCCGGGCGGAGCCGGTCTTGCCGGGCTTGTACATGGGGACGCGGATGAGCGCGGAGCGGTTGTTGTGACCCCAGCAGATGTACGAGGGGGCCTCGCCGCCGGCGCCCGCGGCGCGGGACGAGCCGCCCCAGATGCGCTTGTAGGAATTGACCCACTGGTTGGTCACGGCGGAGATCTCCGCGGCGTGGGTGAGCAGACCGGCGATGAAGGAGCGGCCGACCTTGGACAGCTGGTACTCGGCGCCCGACTCGTAGAAGGCGTTGCGGTCGCCCTCGAAGAGGGAGAGGTGGGTGTGCATGCCCGAGCCGGGGTACTCGGAGAACGGCTTCGGCATGAACGTCGCCTGCACGCCCTGCTCCAGTGCCACCTGCTTCATCACCAGGCGGAAGGTCATGATGTTGTCGGCGGTGGAGAGCGCGTCGGCGTACCGCAGGTCGATCTCCTGCTGGCCGGGGGCGCCCTCGTGGTGGCTGAACTCGACCGAGATGCCCATGGATTCGAGCATGGTGATCGCCTGGCGGCGGAAGTCCATGCCGACGTTCTGCGGGGTGTGGTCGAAGTAGCCCGAGCTGTCGGCGGGGGTGGGGCGGCTGCCGTCGACCGGCTTGTCCTTCAGCAGGAAGAACTCGATCTCCGGGTGGGTGTAGAAGGTGAAGCCCAGGTCCGAGGTCTTGGCGAGGATGCGCTTGAGGACATAGCGGGGGTCGGCGAAGGACGGCGAGCCGTCGGGCATCAGGATGTCGCAGAACATCCGGGCCGTGCCCGGGGCCTCCGCGCGCCACGGCAGGATCTGGAACGTGCCCGGGTCCGGTTTGGCGATCATGTCGGACTCGTACACCCGGGCGAAGCCCTCGATGGCCGAACCGTCGAAGCCGATGCCTTCGTCAAAAGCCTGTTCCAGCTCGGCGGGGGCGACAGCAACGGATTTGAGGTAGCCGAGGACATCGGTGAACCACAGCCGTACGAAGCGGATGTCTCGCTCCTCAAGCGTCCTGAGGACGAATTCCTGCTGCTTGTCCATAGCCACATCCTTGCAGTTCAGACGGTCCGTGCACCACCGCCCGGGGTAGGGAAGATGCTCCAGTATCACGACCCGGGATTTCACCCAGATTACGCACACGACGTGAGAGGGAGCACCCTGCCACCCACTACGATCTGCGCCCATGGCGCGCAAGGGGTGGAGCGGCTTCGCGACGGCCCCGTGAGCACCTGTTCCCGACCGCTTCTTGTCCCTTCCCTCCTCTTCGCAGAAGGACCTGACGACATGAGCTTGGACCGCAGGACCCGCATGGAGCAGATGCGCAACACCGACCGCTCGCGTGAGCGCCGCAACCGTGTCCTGGCCATAAGCCTGAGCGTCCTCGTCGTCGCGGGTCTGGTCGGTTTCGGCTCGTACCTGGTGCTGGACAAGTCCGAGGCGTCGGCGAAGAAGCCCGATGCCCGGGCGGACGACGCCAAGGCGCCCGGGGCGGACCGGAAGACGCCGGCCGTCGGGCCGATCGAGGGGCTGAAGACGTGGGACGCGAAGAAGCTGACCCGCAACCACGTCACCACGCCGGTCACGTACCCGATGAAACCTCCGGTCGGCGGTGACCACAACCCCGTGTGGATGAACTGCGAGGGCGAGGTGTACGAGAAGGCGATCCCCGACGTGAACGCCGTGCACTCGCTGGAGCACGGATCGGTATGGGTCACGTACACGGACAAGGCCTCGGACGCCGATGTGGCGAAGCTCGCCGAGCGGGTCGGCAGGACGCCGTACTCGCTGATGAGCCCGTACGAGGGCCAGGCCGGGACGATCATGCTGAGTGCCTGGGGCAATCAGGTGACGGTGGACGGCGCCGAGGACCCGCGGGTCGACCAGTTCTTCAGCAAGTTCGTGCAGGGGGCGCAGACGCCCGAGCCCGGTGCGCCCTGCACGGGCGGGCTGGGGGCCCGATGACCGCGGTAGGGCGTGGCCGGCGGGTCGAGTGGGCGGCGGGCTCCGCCGTCGTGCTCGCGCTGCTCCTCGCGGGGGTGGCGACGGTCGCCTCCGCGCGGGGCGACGGCGACGATCGCGTCACCGCTCCCTCCCCGCGCACGCCCGCGGTGGACTCCGCGGACGCCGGTTTCGCCCGCGACATGGCGGTCCACCATCAGCAGGCCGTGGAGATGTCCTTCATCGTGCGTGACCGTACGCGGGACGAGGAGGTGCGCCGCCTCGCGTACGACATCGCCAATACGCAGGCCAACCAGCGGGGCATGATGCTCGGCTGGCTGGACCTGTGGGAGCTGCCGAAGGCCGCCGCCGGGCAGGAGCCGATGGCCTGGATGACGGGAGGGCACGGGGGACACACCATGGACGGCATGGCGGGCATGGACGGGACGGGGGCGGGGTCCGGATACCGGGCCCATGACGGCTCCCTGATGCCCGGCATGGCCACCAGGACCGAACTGGACCGGCTCCGCGGGGCGAGCGGCAGAGCGGCCGAGGTCCTGTACCTCCAGCTGATGACCGACCACCACCGGGGCGGCATCGACATGGCCCGGGGCTGCGCCCGGCTGTGCACGGTGAAGGCGGAGAAGCGCCTCGCCGGGGGGATGGCCGAGGCCCAGCAGTCCGAGCTGGACATGATGGCCGGCATGCTGGCGGCACGAGGGGCGAAGCCCCGGTCCTGAGAGATTCCCGCCGGCCCGCATCTGCACCCGAACGGGTGACAGCGGTCGCGTGCTCCGAACGGGCCCATGACGATGGGTTCGCTCGGGGCCGAACAGCATGCCCACCGGCACGCAGGAGGAATCCCTCATGACCACCGCCAAGGACATCATGCACACCGGGGCCACCTGGATCCCCGCGCACGAGACGCTCGACCGCGCCGCGCAGCTGATGCGCGACCACAAGGTGGGCGCGCTGCCCATCTCGGCCCGCGGCGCACAGGACCGGATGATCGGCATCCTCACGGACCGCGACATCGTGATCGGCTGCGTGGCGATGGGACACGATCCGTCGAAGATGACCGCGGGCGACCTCGCCCACGGCACCCCTCGCTGGATCGACTCGGAGGCGAACGTGGAGATGGTTCTGGAGGAGATGCAGACCCATCGGATCCGCCGGCTTCCGGTGGTCGAGAACAAGAAGCTGATCGGCATGATCAGCGAGGCCGATCTGGCGCAGCACCTCACCGACGAGCAGATCGCCCACTGGGTGGAGAAGGTCTACTCCCCCAGCGGCTGACCGGTCCCCCAGCGGCTGACCGGCTCGCGACCACCCGGATCAATGGCCTGGTATCCCTTGCACACGAGGGGTACCGGGCTGCCCGTGCGGTGCGCCCGAGGTCCCCGGGAGAGAGTCCCGCAGATCTCCCGAACAGCCCCGGAGAGCTGGGGCGATACGTTTCCGCGCGCGCCCCGCACCCAGCGCGGGTAGGGTGCTCGGCATGACTCTGAGTAGATACGCGACATACGGACAGTTGGGACAGTTGTCTCTGTTCGTCGCGCTGCTCATCGGGATCGTTCACCTCCTCGGGGGTGGCGGGGCGCGTCTCTTCCCGGTGCCGTGGCCGGCTCCGCGGCCGGGCCGGAACCGTCGCGCCCCGTTGTCGGTGCTGCGGATATAGGAGGGGCGCCTCCCCCTCCCCCAGCAGACCGAAATACCCGACAACACCCCGAGGTGCTCTCCGTCATGCGCACTCCACCTACTCGACGTGCCGTGCTCGGCGCCGCCGTCGCCACCGCCGGTGCGGCGGCTCTGGCCTCGTGCTCCGGCGAATCCGGCACGGGCCGCAGCGGTACGACGTCCGGCAGCGCGGGCCACGGGACCTCTCCCCGCGGAGGGTCCAAGGGCGAGTACGTCTCCCCGGACGGGGAGGAGGTCGCCGCGGCCGAGGCCCGGCGGCCCTCCGGCCCCGTACGGAAGATCGACCTCACCGCCACCCCGTCCCGGCTCGATCTGGGCGGCGGCCTGGTCGTCGGCTCCTGGGCCTACGACGCCCGGCTGCCCGGACAGGAGCTGCGGGTCTCGGTGGGCGACATCGTCGCGCTCAAACTCGCCAATCACCTTCCGGCGGCGACCACCCTGCACTGGCACGGCCTCAACGTGCGCAATGACATGGACGGCGTACCCGTCCTGACCCAGAAGCCCATCCGGCCGGGAGCGGAATTCGCGTACCGCTTCAAGGTGCCGCACCCCGGGACGTACTGGTTCCACCCGCACACGGGCGTCCAGCAGGACCGCGGGCTGTACGCGCCACTGATCGTCGAGGACCCGAAGGAGACCCTCAAGTACGACAAGGAGTGGGTCGTCGTCCTCGACGACTGGGTCGACGGGGTGGACGGCTCCACGCCCGACGGCGTGCTCGACGAGCTCAGCCATGGCAGGGGCGGCATGGACCACGGCGATTCGGGCCACGACGGGATGGACCACAAGGGCGACTCGGGGAACAGCGGGCACGGCGGGCACGGCGGGTCCCCGAAGAACCCCAAAGCCGCCAAGCGGCGTTCCGGCCCCTCGCGGATCGCAAAGAATTCCTACAGCGAACTCCTCAAGAGCCACGGGGGCAATGTCGCCTACCCGCACTACCTGATCAACGGCCGCATCCCGAAGTCCCCCAGCTCCTTCACCGCCCGGCCCGGCGACCGCATCCGCCTGCGCATCATCAACGCGGGCGGGGACACCCCCTTCCGTGTCGCGCTCGGCGGCCACCGGATGACGATCACCCACACCGACGGCTATCCCGTCCGGCACACCACGACGGACGCCCTGGTGCTGGGCATGGGCGAGCGGTACGACGTGATGGTCACCGCAGGGGACGGAGTGTTCCCGCTGACCGCGCTCGCCGAGGGCAAGCGGGCGTCGGCACTGGCCCTGCTCCGTACTGGGAAGGGCACGGCACCCACCGCGTCCGTACGGCCCAAGGAGCTGGACGGAAGGCTGGTGGAGGCGCACGAGCTGGCGCCGGACGAGTCCGTGGCACTGTCCGTGCGCAAGCCGGACCGGACCATCCGGTTCCGGATGACCGGCAGCATGGCGGCGTACGACTGGGCCTTCGACCACGAGCCGTACAACCCCCGCCAGCGGCATGCGGTCAAGGCGGGTGAGCGGGTCAGGCTGGAGTTCTACAACGTCACGGAGATGTGGCACCCCATCCATCTGCACGGACACTCGTTCGGCCTCGTGGGACCGGCGGGGCCGGATCACCGGGCCACCCGGCGGGGCCAGGCCGCCTGGGCGCGCAAGGACACCGCGATCATCCGGCCGAACAACTCGCTGGCCGTGGAGTTCGACGCGGACAACCCGGGGCTGTGGATGCTCCACTGCCACAACATCTACCACTCGGACGTGGGCATGATGACGGTCGTCGGCTACCGCCGCTGACTGGTTCCCGGCGGGCGGCCGGCCGGGCGGGCGGCCCGCCAGGACATCGCGTCAGTCAGACGATTACACTGGGGCGCGTGCCTCAACTACGCCTCGCACTGAATCAGATCGACTCGACCGTCGGTGATCTCTCCGGCAACGCCGAGGCGATCGTCCACTGGACCCGGCACTCCGCCGAACAGGGCGCCCACCTGGTGGCGTTCCCCGAGATGGTGCTGACCGGCTACCCCGTCGAGGACCTGGCCCTGCGGCCGTCCTTCGTCGACGCCTCGCGTCAGGCGCTGCGCGCGCTCGCTGCCCGTCTCGACGCGGAGGGCTTCGGGGAGCTGCCGGTCGTCGTCGGTTTCCTCGACCGCTCCGATGCGGCCCAGCCGCGTTACGGCCAGCCCGCCGGCGCCCCGCAGAACGCCGGCGCGGTGCTGCACCGGGGGCAGGTCGCGCTGGCCTTCGCCAAGCACCACCTCCCCAACTACGGCGTCTTCGACGAGTTCCGGTACTTCGTGCCGGGCGACTCGATGCCGGTCGTACGGGTCCACGGCGTCGATGTGGCGCTCGCGATCTGCGAGGACCTCTGGCAGGACGGCGGCCGGGTGCCCGCCGCACGGGCCGCCGGTGCCGGGCTGCTGCTGTCGATCAACGCCTCGCCGTACGAGCGGGACAAGGACGACACCCGGCTGGAACTGGTCCGCAAGCGGGCCCAGGAGGCCGGCTGCACCACCGCGTATCTGGCGATGATCGGCGGTCAGGACGAGCTGGTCTTCGACGGCGACTCGATCGTCGTCGACGGGAACGGCGAAGTGATCGCCCGCGCCCCGCAGTTCGCCGAAGGCTGCGTCGTCCTCGATCTGGACCTTCCGGCCGCCGCGGCCGAGGCGCCGTCCGGTGTGGTGAACGACGGGCTGCGGATCGACCGCGTGGTGCTCTCCGAGGAGCCCCTCCCGGCGTACGAGCCGGAGCTGGCCGGAGGTTACGCGGAGCGGCTCGACGACGACGAGGAGCTGTACTCGGCGCTGGTCGTGGGCCTGCGTGCGTACGCCGCGAAGAACGGGTTCGGCAGTGTACTGATCGGGCTCTCCGGCGGGATCGACTCGGCGCTGGTCGCCGCCATCGCCTGCGACGCGCTGGGGGCGCAGAACGTGTACGGCATCTCGATGCCGTCGAAGTACTCCTCCGACCACTCCAAGGACGACGCGGCCGAGCTGGCCCGCCGCACCGGGCTGATTTTCCGCACCGTACCGATCGAGCCGATGTTCGACGCGTACATGGGCTCGCTCGGGCTCACCGGCCTCGCCGAGGAGAACCTCCAGTCGCGGCTGCGCGGCACGATGCTGATGGCCGTCTCCAACCAGGAGGGCCAGATCGTCCTCGCACCGGGCAACAAGTCCGAGCTGGCGGTCGGCTACTCGACGCTGTACGGCGACTCGGTCGGGGCGTACGGGCCGATCAAGGACGTCTACAAGACGTCGGTCTTCCGCCTCGCCAAGTGGCGCAACCGCGCCGCCGAGGAGCGCGGGCAGACTCCGCCGATCCCGGAGGCGTCCATCACCAAGCCGCCCAGCGCCGAGCTGCGCCCGGGACAGGTCGACACGGACTCGCTGCCCGACTACGACGTACTGGACCGGATCCTGGAGCTGTACGTCGACCGGGACCAGGGTCTGGACGAGATCGTCGCGGCCGGGTTCGACGCCGCGCTGGTGGCGAAGACGCTGCGGATGGTGGACACGGCGGAGTACAAGCGGCGGCAGTACCCGCCGGGCACGAAGATCTCCCCGAAGGGCTTCGGCAAGGACCGGCGGCTGCCGATCACCAATCGGTGGCGCGAGTCGGTCTGAGCGAGCGGCCACCGGGCCGTCCGGCGGCCGCTCCTCCCCCGGTCGCCGGACACCCTTGGTTCCTGTTCGGAGCAAACCCTCTCAGACGGTTTGCTCCCGCGGGTGAACGGACCGTTCCGTCAGAGTTCCACGCGCGCGGCGATCGGAAGGTGGTCGCTGTCCGTCGCCGGGAGCGTCCACGACGACATCGGTTCGACGCCCTTCACCAGGATCTGGTCGATCCGCGCCATCGGGAACGAGGACGGCCAGCTGAAGCCGAAGCCGTCGCCGGCCGCGCCCTGGGTGGACCGCATCTGCGAGGAGACCGCCTGGAGCGCGCGGTCGTTCATCGTGCCGTTGAGGTCACCGAGCAGGATCACCTTGCCGAGCCGTTCGTCGGCGATGGCCTCGCCCAGGGCATCCGCGCTCTCGTCGCGCTGGTTGGCGGTGAATCCGGCGTGCAGCTTGACCCGTACGGACGGCAGGTGGGCCACGTAGACGGCGACCTCGCCCCGGGGCGTCTTCACCGTGGAACGCATCGCCCGGGTCCAGCCCATCTTGATGTCGACCGGCCGGGTGTCGCTCATCGGGTACTTGCTCCACAGGCCGACGGTCCCCTGCACCGAGTGGTACGGGAAGCGGTCGGCGAGCGCCTTCTTGTACGCCGGCACCCGGCCGCTCGGCAGCTCCTCCAGGGCGATGACGTCGGCGCCGGAGTCGGCGATCTTCCGGGCGGTGCCCGCGGGGTCGGGGTTGTCGGCGTTGACGTTGTGGGTGGCCACTGTGAGCCCGCCGCCGCTGCCGGACTTGTCGTTGAGCAGGAGTCCGCCGAAGAGGTTGAGCCAGACCACGACCGGCAGCAGCAGGGCGATCAGCGCGGTCGCCGAGCGGCGCACCAGGCCCAGGATCAGCAGCAGCGGGATGAACACGCCGATCCACGGCAGGAACGTCTCGGTGAGGCTGCCCAGGTTGCCGATGGTGTTCGGGATGTCCGCGTGCAGGGCCATCGCGAGGGTGAGAAGGACCGCGCAGACGGCGAGGACGATGCCGCGCCGCCAGATGCCCTTGTCATGGCGCCATCTGTCGAGCAGGTCCCGGAAGCGGGATCCGGTTCCGGTGGGCCGCGGCTCCGCACGGTCGTTCCCGGTGTCCGCTCCGTACCCCTGCACCATCGCGCTGTCCTCACTGCCTTGCCTTGCGTGTCGCCGCGCCCTCGACCCTAGGCGATGGACGGCGCGTTTCCCGCCGTCCACGGCGACTGTACTGCCACGAGGACGAAGGGCGGGGCCCGGCGAGTTCCTGCCGGACGGGGCCCACGGGGGCTTGTGACAGAACGATCACACTCGGGCGGGTCCGGGCGGATCAGCCGCCGTCGGCGGGCAGGAGCCGGTCGCCGGGGGCGGGCCGGGGGGCGAGGCCCTCCGTCAGGGCCTGGACGATGCGGTGGGCGAGGTCCTCGGGCAGCACTGCTTCGGGCCGGTGGATGGTTCCGGGGGTTCGATGGCGCGCAGGACGTCGACGAAGAGCTCCTCCTTGCCGCTCCACCGCCGGTAGATGGTCGCCTTGCCGACGCCCGCGGTCCGGGCGATCCGCTCGATGGACAGGCCGGCAAGGGGCTCACCGGCCTCCAGAAGTCCGGCCACGGCGTCCAGGATCGCCCGTTCGGCCGCCGCGCTGCGCGGTCGGCCGCTTCGCGGTTCCGGACCCTGCCGGACCGAATGGTTCCGGTTCTGCGTCTGCGCCTGTACCCGCACGTGAATCCACGGCCCACTTCCCGTGGACCGGCACGGGATGCCACCATGGAACCGGTCCGGGGACGCCGACAGGGCGCCTCGAGATGACGAAGGAGCCGTTGGCACATGTCGCTGCAGGCTGCGCAGAACAAGTCCGCCGCACCCCCCGCGGGTGCCCCCACCGACAGCAGCAAGGCGCTGTACGGAGGCAAGAGCACCCGCCGTATCTCCATCCATGACATCGCCGCCGCCACCGAGCGCGGCGAGAAGTGGCCCATGCTCACCGCCTACGACGCGATGACCGCGTCCGTCTTCGACGAGGCCGGCATCCCGGTCATGCTCGTCGGCGACTCCATGGGCAACTGTCACCTCGGTTACGAAACCACCGTGCCCGTCACGATGGACGAGATCGCGATCCTCTCCGCCGCTGTCGTCCGGGGCACCCGGCGCGCCCTGATCGTCGCCGACCTGCCCTTCGGGGCGTACCAGGAAGGGCCCGTCCAGGCCCTGCGCAACGCCACCCGGCTGATCAAGGAGTCCGGCGTCGGTGCGGTCAAGCTGGAGGGCGGTGAGCGCAGCCACGAGCAGATCCGGCTGCTGGTCGACGCCGGTATCCCGGTCATGGCCCACATCGGCCTGACCCCGCAGTCCGTCAACGCGATGGGCTACCGGGTACAGGGCCGCGGCGAGGAGGCGGCCCAGCAGATGCTGCGCGACGCCAAGGCGGTACAGGACGCGGGCGCCTTCGCCGTGGTCCTGGAGCTCGTACCGGCCGAGCTGGCCGCCGAGGTCACCCGCACCCTGCACATCCCGACCGTCGGCATCGGCGCCGGTCCCGGCACCGATGCCCAGGTGCTGGTCTACACCGACATGGTCGGGCTGACCGGCGGCAAGGTGCCGCGCTTCACCAAGCAGTACGCGAACCTGCGCAAGGTGCTGGGCGACGCGGCGAAGGAGTTCGCGCAGGAGGTCGTGGGCGGCGGCTTCCCGGCCGCCGAGCACACCTTCCACTGACCACTGATCCCAGCAGGGCCTGATCAGCCGGACAGGCCCTCGCACGGACCACTGCCCGCACCACCGACAGCCCGCCGACATCCCCCATCGGCGGGCTGTCGGCCTGCTGTCGGTGGAGTGTCGGCGGCGCCTGGTCCCATGGTGGGCATGACGCGAATCGACAAGAACCCCAGGAGCGGCTCGAACGCCGTCGAGGTCCGGGGGCTGGTCAAGCACTACGGCTCGACCAAGGCTCTGGACGGCGTGGACCTCGATGTCCACGAGGGCACCGTGCTCGGTGTGCTCGGTCCCAACGGCGCCGGCAAGACCACACTCGTACGCTGCCTGTCCACCCTGATCGTCCCCGACGCCGGACACGCCACCGTGGCGGGCTACGACGTGGTGAAGCAGCCCCGCCAGCTGCGCCGCACCATCGGTCTGACCGGGCAGTACGCCTCGGTCGACGAGAAGCTCTCCGGCTGGGAGAACCTCTACATGATCGGGCGGCTGCTCGATCTGTCCCGCAGGGCCGCCCGGTCCCGGGCCGACGAGCTGCTGGAGCGGTTCTCGCTCACCGACGCGGCCAGGAAGGCCGCGATGGAGTACTCCGGCGGCATGCGACGCCGGCTCGACCTGGCCGCCTCCATGATCGGCAGCCCGGCCGTCCTGTATCTGGACGAACCGACGACGGGGCTCGACCCCCGCACCCGCAACGAGGTCTGGGACGAGGTGCAGCGGATGGTCGCGGAGGGGGCGACCGTGCTGCTCACCACCCAGTACATGGAAGAGGCCGAGCAGCTCGCCAACGAGCTGACCGTCATCGACAGGGGCAAGATCATCGCCCGCGGCGGGGTCGACGAGCTGAAGGCCAAGGTCGGCGGCCGCACCCTGCAGATCCGGCCCTCGGACCCGGCGCAGCTGCCCGCGATGGCGCAGGCGATCCGGGAAGCGGGCCTGGACGGGGTCTCGGGCGCGCAGGCCGTCCCGGACGAGGGACTGCTGTACGTACCGATCCTCAGCGACGAGCAGCTGACCGCCGTCATCGGCCTGCTCGGCACCCGGGGCTTCTCGCTGGCGCACGTCGCCACCGCACTGCCCAGCCTGGACGAAGTGTTCCTGGCCATCACCGGCGAGAAGAGCACTTCCGCCACCGACACGATCCCCGAGGAGGTCGCGGCATGAGCACGGCGACTCTGACGCCCACCCCCACCGAGCCCGCACCGGTGCAGGCACTCCGCGACGAGGGCCGGATCGGGCTGCGCGGCAATCTGCGCCACATCGGTGCCCTGACGCGCCGCAATCTGCTCCAGATCAAGAAGGATCCGGAGTCGATGTTCGACGCGCTCCTGATGCCGATCGTCTTCACGCTGCTGTTCGTGTACGTGTTCGGCGGCTCGGTCGGCGGCAGTATGGGCGGCGGCCGGCAGGAATATCTGAACTATCTGATCCCGGGTCTGATGGCGATGATGGGCATGAACATCGCCATGGCGGTCGGCACCGGCGTCAACGACGACTTCCGCAAGGGGGTCATGGACCGGTTCCGTACGATGCCGATCGCCCGCTCCTCGGTCCTCATCGCGAAGATCGTGGTCGAGCTCGGCCGGATGATGGTCGCCACCCTGATCCTGCTGGGCATGGGCTTCGCGCTCGGCATGGAGCTCCAGACCTCGGTGCTCGGATTGATCGAGGCGATGGCACTGTCGGCCGTGTTCGGGGCCGCCATCATGTGGATCTTCATCCTGCTCGGGCTGACCCTGAAGACGGCCCAGGCGGTTCAGGGAATGGGGATGATCGTGCTGATGCCGCTCCAGTTCGGCTCCTCGATCTTCGCCCCGACCCAGACGATGCCCGGCTGGCTCCAGACGTTCACCGAGTACAACCCGCTGTCCAATCTGGCGGACGCGGCGCGCGGTCTGATGATGGGCGGTCCGGTCGCCCACTCGGTGTGGGTGACGCTCGGCTGGGCCACGGTGATCACCGCGGTGATGGCGCCGCTCGCGGTCGCCAAGTTCCGCAAGAAGTCCTGAGACGCGGTCCGACGCCGGCAGGTGCCGGTGCCGGACCGCGGGCCGGCCGGAGGCCGGCGTCGGTACGTACGCGGCCGGCCCGTGGTCCGGGCCGCGGTTCATTCCCGGTACGCGTCGACGAGGGCGGTGGCCTCCTCCAGGGAGAGACCGCCGCCCCCGGCGTACGCGGCCTCGTAGGCGGTCCGGCCGACGACGGCGACGGCCATTTCTTCCGTCCGGACGTAGTCGTGCCGCTCCATCGACGTCGGTACGTGCTCCCGGGGCAGCAACTGCTTGGCGGCCCCCAGCAACCGGGCGGCAAGCACGGCCCGTTGCTCGCCGCCGATCCCGGCCAGCGTCCGGGCGAGGGTGACGAGATGGACGACGGACATGTGCGGCGCCACCATCTGCGACAGCGGGTCGTGGGACCGCGTCAGCGCTTCCAGGCCCCGGGGCAGGGCTTCGGCGTACAGCCCGTCCTGGTTGTCCAGCCAGGCCAGCGCGCCCAGCACAAACCCCTCGAAGATCGCCACCGTCTCGGCACGGAACTCCTCGCGCAGCACCGTCAGTTGCTCGCGCGCCTCACCGGTGCGGCCACTGCGGCCCAGCCACAGGGCGAGGTAGAGCCGGGCGGCGGGCCTCGCCTCGTGCCTCGCCCGGTGCTCCTCGGCGAGCACCTCGCGCAGGATCTTCTCGCCCTCGTAGCCGCGGCCCAGTTCGGTGAGGACGGACGCGTATCTGGCGCGCAGGACCGACACCTGGGACTGGGCGCCGAGCCTTTCCGCGTACCCGATGGCGGCCCGGAAGTCCTCGGCCGCGCGCGCGTAGTCGCCCCGTCTCTCGCTGGCCTCGCCCCGGGAGGAGAGCGATTCGGCGGCGCCCCAGTCGTCGCCGAGCCGGCTGAAGATCTCCAGGCTCTCGTCGGCGTCCGCCTGCGCGTCGCCCGCCCAGTCGGTCCGGTTGGCCAGTACGTTCGCCCGCATCTGGAGGGCTCCGGCCAGCTCCCACTCGTAGCCGTACTCCCGGCTGGCGCGGACCGTTTCGTCCAGCAGCTCGCGCAGTTCGCCGACGTCACCGGTGATCATGATCGCGAAGAACCAGAGCATCGCGGGGGTACGGCAGGTCTGTGGCTGACCCGCCGTGTAGGTCTGCGCGATGACACGCAGCCGGGCCATGCCCTTCTCGTCGACCCACACGTCCCTGGCGTGGTCCATGCTGACCAGCTGGACCAGGGCGACCTCGCGCCGCGCCTCCTGGAGCAGTTCGGGCGACATGGGCGGTGGCGCGTCGATGCACCGTTCGTGGATGGACGGCGCGGGCTCGGCGGGCGGGGCGAAGGGGTCGGGGCCCAGCGCGGCGGCCGCGTCGGCCCACTGCAGGGCGTCGGTGCGCAGATCGCGCATCTGCCAGTACCAGCACAGCGACAGCACCATGCAGAGCGCCTCCTGCTCGTCGCGGGCGGCGACGGCACGGCGCAGGGCGGTACGGAGGTTCTCGTACTCGCGCTGGAGGAGTTCGATGACGGACCGCTGTCCGGCGCCGCGGAGTCCGGGTTCCGCGGTACGGGCCAGTTCCCGGAAGAACACCAGATGGCGCCGCTCCACGGTGTTCCGCTCCGCCGCCGAGTCGAGCCGTTCGGCGGCGTACTCGCCGACGGTCTCCAGCAGCCGGTAGCGCATCTCGCCGTCGTCGGCGGGCGCGGCGACGACGAGGGACTTGTCGACGAGCGAGCCGAGCAGCCCCGCGACCTCGCGCGCGTCCCGCGGTCCGTCCGCGCAGACGGCCTCGGCCGCGGCCAGCGTGCAGCCGCCCGAGAAGACCGACAGACGGCGCAGGACGGCGCGTTCGGAGGCGTCGAGCAGGTCCCAGGACCAGTCGACGACGGCGCGCAGGGTCTGCTGACGGGGCAGTACGGTGCGCGCCCCGCTGGTGAGCAGACGGAACCGGTCGTCGAGCCGGTCGGCGATCTGACGCGGCGTGAGCATCCGCAGCCGGGCGGCGGCGAGTTCGATGGCGAGCGGCAGTCCGTCGAGGCGGCGGCAGATCTCGGCGGCGGCGGCCGCGGTCTCCTCGTCGGCGTCGATCCGGAATCCGGGCCGTGCGGCGGCACCGCGGTCGGCGAGCAGCCGAAGCGCCATCGGGTCGGGAAGCGGGTCGACGGGGCGGACGAACTCGCCGGGCACGCCGAGGGGTTCACGGCTGGTCGCGAGCACGGTGAGTTCCGGACAGTGGGTGAGCAGATGATCGGCGAGGGCGGCTGCGGCCCCGACGAGGTGCTCGCAGTTGTCCAGGAGCAGCAGCATGCGGCGCCGGGAGCAGTGCTCGATGAGGCGTACGAGGGGGTCGCCCACGTTCCCTTCGGCGACCCGGAGTTCCTCGGCTCCCGCCCCGCGCAGCACGGTCTCGCGGGCGCCGAGCGCGGTCAGCACGGCCTCCGGTACGGCCTCGGGGTCGTCGACGGGGGCGAGTTCGGCCAGCCAGACGCCGTCCGGCCAGGCGGGAGCGACGGATTCGGCGGCCTCCTGGGAGAGCCGGGTCTTGCCCGCGCCGCCGGGGCCCAGGAGGGTGACCAGCCGGGCGTGCGAGAGGTCCGCGCGCAGGGCGTCGATGTCCCCCTCGCGCCCGACGAAGCTGGTGAGCCTGGCCCGGAGGTTTCCCTGCGGGGCGGCGGCCGGAGGCCGGTGCGGGTGGACCGCGGCGGCGGCCGCGACGGGCATGGCCGTGACGGGCATGGCCGTGACGGCCGGTGCGGCCGGTGCGGCTGTCGGGGCCGCTGTGGCCGGTGCGGCTGTCGGGGCCGCTGTGGCGGGCACGGCCCCCGCGGCCGTCGCGGCGTCGGCGGCCGTCGCGGCGTCGGCGGCCGGGCCCGTCGGACTCACCCGCGTTTCCGGTTCCTGGCGGAGCAACTCGGCGTGCAGGGAGCGCAGTTCGGGCCCGGGGTCGGCGCCGAGCCGGTCGGCGAGCACGGTGCGCACCTCGTCGTACGCGGCCAGCGCCTGCGCCGTGCGCCCGGCATCGCGCAGGGCCCGCAGTCGCAGCGCCTGGAGGGGTTCGTCGATCGGGTGCTCGGCGCACAGGGCGACCAGTTCGGGCAGGGCCTCGTCCGCACGCCCGAGAACGAGGGCCGCGGCGAGCCTGCCGCGGCGGGCGTCCAGCCGCCGGGTGGCCCAGCGGGCCGCGGGAGCGCCGCGGTCGGGCAGATCGGCCAGGGCCGGTCCGCGCCACAGGGCGAGCGCGTCGTCGAGCACGGTCATGGCCTTGGCCGCGTCGCCCTCCTCCAGCGCCCGCACCCCCTCCCCCGCGAGCCGCTCAAAACGGTGGAGGTCGACCGCGTCCGGCTCGGCGGCGAGCCGGTAGCCGCTCTCCGCCGAGGTGATCGCCGCATGGCCGAGGGCCCGCCGGAGCCGTCCGACGAGCGCCTGCAGGGCGCCCACCGCGTCGGCCGGCGGGTCGCCGTCCCACACCTCGTCGACGAGCACGGCGACCGGAACGGTGCGGCCGGGCCGCAGCGCGAGGACGGTGAGCAGGGCACGCAGCCGCGCCCCGCCGAGGGTGACGGCCGTGCCGTCGTCGCGGAGTGCCTGGGTGGTCCCGAGGATGCAGTAGCGCACGCGCCTATTCTCCGTGACCGTGACCGGGAAGTGCACATATGTGCGGACGCGCCCCTGTGCGCCGTGCGCGCGGTGTCCGCCGTCTGCCGGGATCGCTCTTCATGGCCCCAGCCTTCATGGAACCACTGCCCCGACGCGAGACGTTTGTGACGTGTCGCCTGTACGGTCGCTCTCGCCGCGCACCTCCCCGTCCACCTTCCGGCCGGCCACCAGGAGTTCACCGATGCCTACCGCAGCAGCCCGCCGCGACCGGCGGATCAGCCCGGTCTTCCTCGCGATCGTCGCCGTGGCGGCGGTGTCGGGCTGGGCGGTGTGGACGGATTTCGCGCAGCGGCCCGGAGTCGCCGTCTTCCTCTTCGTGACGGCGGCCTGGGTGGTGTCGCTCTGTCTGCACGAGTACGCGCACGCCCGCACCGCGCTGCACAGCGGGGACATCTCCATCGGATCGAAGGGTTATCTGACCCTGAATCCACTGAAATACACCCATGCCCTGCTGAGCATCATTCTTCCGGTGCTGTTCGTGATCATGGGCGGCATCGGGCTGCCCGGCGGTGCGGTCTTCATCGAGCGGGGCCGGATCAGCGGTCGCTGGAAGCACAGTCTGATCTCCGCGGCGGGACCGCTGACGAACGTACTGTTCGCGATCGTGTGCACGGCGCCGTTCTGGCTGCACGCACTGGACGGCGTGCCGGTCGGCTTCCAGTACGCGCTGGGATTCCTGGCGCTGCTCCAGGTCACCGCGGCGATCCTCAATTTCGTCCCGATGCCGGGTCTGGACGGCTACGGCGTGATCGAACCCTGGCTCTCGTACCGGATCCGCCAACAGGTGGAGCCGTTCGCCCCGTTCGGGCTGATCGCGGTCTTCGGCGTGCTGTGGATCCCCGAGGTCAACCACGCGTTCTTCGACGCGATCCACGCGCTGTTGCGGACACTGGGCATCAGTGAATTCACGACGTACTGCGGATTCGACACCTACCGCTTCTGGCGGGCGGCCGATCCGGTCTGCGCGTCCGGCGGCTGACCCGTGGCGGTCCGCGGCCGCCCCGTGGTCACCGGGGACTCCCGTTCCGGCCGGGCCGCCCCCGCGGTCAGGTCCGCACGAAGACCCCAGGGCCTCTCGTCCGGGTTGCGCCGGGCCCGCGGGGTCCGGCGCGATCGTGAACGAAAGCCTCTAGCCCGCGGCGCTCTCCGCGCGCCGTCGGCGCAGATAGAACCACGCCATGTTGGACGAGAGCCCGGCCAGCAGCACCCAGACGATCCCGAGCCAGCTGCCCTGGACGAACGAGATCACGGCCGCGACGACGGCCAGGACGCAGACGGCGATGGCGTAGAGAGCGAGGCGGGGCATGGGGAGCGGCTCCTGTCCGGGTGATGCACGGTCCCGTCCAGTGTCCCTCATGCCCCTTTCCGCTCACCGCAGGGTGGGCCGGGAACACTCTCAGACGTCGGTGGTACGCAGACCGGCGTGCGCCTTGTAGCGGCGGTTGACCGAGATCAGGTTGGCGACCAGCGACTCGACCTGGTGGGCGTTGCGCAGCCGCCCGGCGAAGATGCCGCGCATGCCGGGGATCCGGCCCGCCAGCGCCTGTACGAGGTCGGTGTCGGCGCGGGCCTCGCCGAGCACCAGGACGTCGGTGTCGATCTCCTCGATGGCCTCGTCCTGGAGCAGCACCGCCGAGAGGTGGTGGAAGGCCGCGGTGACCCGGGACTCCGGCAGCAGGGCGGCGGCCTGTTCGGCGGCGCTCCCCTCCTCGGGCTTCAGGGCGTAGGCGCCCTTCTTGTCGAAGCCGAGCGGGTTGACGCAGTCGATGACGAGCTTGCCCGCGAGCTCGTCGCGCAGCGACTCCAGGGTCTTGGCGTGGCCGTCCCACGGCACGGCGACGATCACGGCGTCGCTGCGCCGCGCGCACTCCGCGTTGTCGGCGCCCTCGACGCCCTGGCCCAGCTCGTCCGCGGCGGCCCGGGCACGGTCGGCGGCGCGGGAGCCGATGATCACCTTCTGCCCGGCGCGGGCGAACCGGTAGGCGAGTCCGCGGCCCTGCGGCCCGGTACCGCCGAGCACACCGACGGTCAGCCCGGACACATCGGGGAGGTCCCAGGGGTCCTTGGCGGGGGGCTTGGGTGCGCTGCCGCTCTCGTTCGTAGTCATGTGCCCGACACTACTGCGCGCCATGGCGGGGAACGCAGCGTCGTAGCCCTGCGATATCCGTCACGGCTCCTGCCCCCGTCCGGCTGGTTCGGTGCCGTTCACCGGTGCGGGGGACGGCCCCTGCGGCATGATGCCGGGCCATGGATGCCGTACGCGTCGCCCTGCTGCGTGAAGTGCTCGCCGGGACCGAGTGGCCCACCGCCGCCCGGCGGTTCGCCGGGGCGCTCAAGTCGTCCGTCGTCCCGCACGGCGGCGGGCTGCTGCTGGTGGGGACGGCGGCGTACGAGCCGTGGCATCTGGCGGCCCACCTGGTCGACGAGTCCGCCTGGTCCGGACTGCCGGAACTGACACCCACCCTGGTACGCCACCGGGTGGAGCCGGGCGATCCGGCGCATCTGGCCGTCGGACTGGGGCGGATCGAGACGGCCGGGCGGGGCGAGACGCTGCTCCTGGTGGCCCCGGAGCGGCCCGGCGCCGGGCTGCTGGAGCGGGTGTGCGACGCCCGCCGGGCGGGGGCGACGGTCCTCTCGCTGGGCGACGGTGATCCGGACGTGCGGGGGCTCGCCCACGAGACGCTCGCGGTGACCGGCACCGACGACATCGACCTGGACACCGTGCAGCATCTGGTGAGCGCGGCGGCCGGGGAGAACAGTGCCCCCGCGCCGCGCCGGAACCGTCGCTTCCGGGACCGGCTGTCCCGGCTGGCCGACCAGCTGACGGCGCCACCGCCGGCCCGGTGGTGAGAGCCCGGGAGCCGCGGCGGGAGCCGCCGGGGCACCAGGACCGCAGGGTTCACCGAGGCGCCGTCAGGAAAATCTGTTGCACGAGGCACCTGTAGCACCTGACCATCACCTCTCGTGACCTCAGCCCCCTCACCGGCAGGACGGCTCGCCGCACTGCTTCCCGATCTCTCGCCCCTGCGTTCCTCCGCCGACTTCCGGCTGCTGTGGATCCAGGGCCTGGTGACCTACTTCGGCAGCTTCATGGCGCTGATCGCGCTGCCGCTCCAGATCAAGGACCTGACGGGTTCGCCCCTGGCCGTCGGTGCGATGGGTGCGGTCGAGCTGGTGCCGCTCGTCGTCTTCGGTCTGTACGGCGGGGCACTCGCGGACTCCGCGGACCGCCGCAAGGTGATCCTGGGCACCGAGGCGGGGCTGGGGCTGCTGGCTCTCGTGCTCCTGGTGAACGCCGCGCTGCCCGACCCGATGCTCTGGCCGCTCTATCTGGTCGCGGGCGGAGTCTCCGCGCTCGCCGGGCTCCAGCGGCCCGCGCTGGACTCCCTGATGGCCCGGATCGTGCCGCACGAGCAGCTGACCGCGGCAGCCGCGCTGAATTCACTGCGCTGGCAGTTCGGCGCGATCACCGGACCCGCGGTGGCCGGACTGGTGGTGGCCTACGCCGGGCACGCCACGGCGTACACGGTCACGGTGGCCACATTCGCCCTGTCCGTGCTGCTGTGTCTGCGGCTGGCACCCGCACCGCCCGCCCGGGACAGCGGAAAGCCCTCGCTGCGCGGCATAGCCGAGGGGGCGAGGTACGCCTGGAGCCGGCCGGTGCTCCTGGGTACGTACGCGGTCGACATGGCAGCGATGTTCTTCGCCTTCCCGAACGCGATCTTCCCGTTCCTGGCGGACGATCTGAACGCCGACTGGTCGCTGGGCCTGATGTACGCCGCGGATTCGGTCGGCTCCCTGGTGCTGGGCCTGACCAGCGGCTGGACGTCACGGGTACGGCGGCACGGACTGTTCGTGGTGTTCGGCGCGGCGGCCTGGGGACTGGCGATCGCGGCGGCCGGCTGGTTCAGCAACGTATGGCTGGTCCTGGCCTGCCTGGCGGTGGCGGGCGCGGGGGACATGCTCAGTGGTCTCGGCCGCTCCACAATCTGGAACCAGACCGTCCCGGAGGAGCTGCGCGGCCGGCTGGCGGGCATCGAGGTGCTCTCGTACGGCGTCGGCCCGCAGCTGGGCCAGGTCCGGGCCGGCGCGATGGCGGGCTGGACGGGAACCCGCTCCGCGATCTGGAGCGGGGGCGTGGCGTGCGTGGCCTCGGTCGCGCTGCTCACCGCGGCCCTGCCGAAGCTGCTGACGTACGACTCCGAGACGGACGAGGACGCGATGCGCAGGCGCGATGCGAGGGAGTCCAGCCCCTCCGGCGCCTGAGGAGCGGGGGGCTCCGCCCGCCTGAGGAGCGGGGGCTCCGCTCCTCCCCGGCCCCCGGGTCCTCAATCGCCGGTCGGGCCGGATTCCCCCCGGTCGTGCCATTTGGGGTCCGTCTCCCATTCGAGGTTCCGCTCCTGCGCCGTCTCCATCGCGTGCCGCGCCTCCTGCGGCGAGGCATACGGCCCGAAGCGGTCCTTGGCCGGGCACTCGGGGCCCTCCTCGACCTTCCGGTGCTGCAGGCAGTAGTACCACTCGCCCGGCTTGCCGGCCGTGCGCTTCTTGAACAGGGCCATCTCCGGCTCCTTCCCTCGGGGCCATGCTGCCCCACGCACGCTGGTTAGACTCGCTGACATGTCTGGCCAGTCGCTGCTCACACCCGGGGAGATCACTCCCATCCGTTCCGTACCCGGAAACATCCGGCGTCCCGAATACGTGGGCAAGCCGGCCCCCACCCCGTACACCGGTCCGGAGATCCAGGACGCCGACACCATCGAGCGCATGCGCATCGCGGGGCGGATCGCCGCACAGGCGATGGCGGAGGCCGCCAAGCACATCGCCCCGGGCGTCACGACGGACGAACTCGACCGGGTCGCCCATGAGTTCATGTGCGACCACGGCGCCTACCCCTCGACACTCGGCTACCGCGGATTCCCCAAGTCGCTCTGCTCCTCGCTCAACGAGGTGATCTGCCACGGCATCCCGGACTCCACCGTGCTGAGTGACGGCGACATCGTGAATCTCGACGTCACGGCGTACATCAACGGTGTGCACGGCGACAACAACGCCACGTACCTCTGCGGCGACGTGGACGAGGAGTCCCGGCTGCTCGTGGAGCGCACCGAGGAGTCGTTGCGGCGGGCCGTCAAGGCGGTCCGCCCGGGGCGGCAGGTCAATGTGATCGGGCGGGTCATCGAGTCGTACGCGAAGCGCTTCGGGTACGGGGTGGTGCGGGACTTCACCGGACACGGGATCAATGCGTCGTTCCACTCCGGGCTGATCATTCCGCACTACGACAGCCCGCGCGCGACCACCGTGATGCAGCCGGGCATGACCTTCACCATCGAGCCGATGCTGACGCTGGGCACGCATGACTACGACATGTGGGACGACGGCTGGACGGTGGTGACGAAGGACCGCAAGCGCACCGCCCAGTTCGAGCACACGCTGGTGGTGACGGAGACGGGCGCCGAGATCCTGACGCTCCCGTAGCCACCCGGACAGCTCCACCGAAAGCGGCCGCCCGTCCCCGGGCGGCCGCTTTCGCATGCTCCCGCTCCTCCCGCACGGAGGCGGAACCAGGCGTAGCATTTTTACCGACAAGCCGTCGGGAAGTCATTGACTTAGGTAAGCCTAAGTAGGAAGATCGGAGACGTCGACAGCCGCTGCCGTACGCAGTCGCTGCCGACGCTTCTGTCTCTTTCCGGACTTCCCCGTCCCCCTCGGCCCCCGGAGGCCCGCCTTGGACGCAACCGCCGCCCCCACGCCCTTCTCGACACTGATCCGCACCGCGTCGCACGAGCAGCACACCGAGGCGGAGACCTCGGCCTTCATGAGCGACCTGCTCGGCGGACGCCTCGGTGTGGACGCGTACACGCGCTACACCGAGCAGCTGTGGTTCGTCTATCAGGCACTGGAGGAGGGGGCCGGGGCACTGCGGAACGACCCGGTCGCCGGTCCGTTCATACGGCCCGAGCTGATGCGCACCGCCGAGCTGGAACGCGATCTGGCCCACCTGCGGGGTGCCGGCTGGCGCGACGGCCTGGAGCCGCTGCCCGCCACGGCCGCGTACGCCGCCCGGGTCGAGGAATGCGCCCGCACCTGGCCCGCCGGATACGTGGCGCACCACTACACCCGCTATCTCGGCGACCTCTCGGGCGGCCAGATCATCCGCGACAAGGCGGAGAAGACCTGGGGCTTCGCGCGCAAGGGCGACGGGGTGCGGTTCTACGTCTTCGAGGAGATATCCAACCCCGCCTCGTTCAAGCGGGGCTACCGCGAGCTGCTGGACGCGGTGGACGCGGACGACCTGGAGAAGCAGCGCGTCGTCGACGAGTGCAAGCGGGCGTTCGCGCTGAACACGGCGGTGTTCCGGGAGCTGGGCGAGGTGTTCCCGCTCAGCGCCTAGGGCCTTTCGTTTGGATCAGGCCGGATCAGGGAGCGGGGTCTGGTGCGTGCGATCGCAAGGCGGAGGAGGGAGGCAGATGGGGTCTCCCCTGCTCGAGCGGAGCCGAGAGCTTGGGGAAGGAGCCATGGCGACCGACGACAACGCGGCGAGCGTGCGTGCCGGACCCCGCGAGCCCGGCATGATCCAAACGAGAGGCCCTAGCGCCCGGGTCCCGGCCACGCATCGCCAACAGGACGCGGCCCCCGATCTCCACCGTGCCGTCGGGCGCGGGTGCGGTGAGGATCTGGGAGCCGCGTCCTTGTGCGATGTTGAGGGCGCGGCCCAGCTCCGCGCTGAGCAGCAGGGCCGCCGCGCCCGTCGCCTCGTCCTCCACGATGCCGTCGTCGCGGCGCGGGAACGCCCGCGCCCTGACCCGGCCGGCCGCCTCGTCCTCCCAGGCCCATACGTACAGCCAGCCCTCGCCCGGTGGCGGCCCGGTCAGCGCCTCGACCTCCGCGGCGGATGCGTACCGCTCCAGCGTGCGCGGCGGCGCCCACTCCGGGCGGGCGGTGATCCAGCTGAACTCCCCGTCCTGACGGGCGAATACCTCCCCGACCGGCAGCTCCAGGATCTCCAGGTCGAGCAACCAGGCGGTGCCGACGAGCGGGTGCCCGGCGAAGGGGAGGCGGAGCCCCGGTGTGTAGATGTCGACGTGTCCGCGCTCGGGGTCGTCGACGAACACGGTCTCACTGAAGCCCAGTCGACCGGCCAGCTTCTGCCGGGACGCCTCGTCGGGGTACGTACGCCCGTCGCGCACGACCCCGAGGGCGTTGCCGTGCCTTCCGTCGGGGCCGCAGAACACACGCAGTACGTCGATGCCCGCGGGTACGTCGAAGTCGCTGTCGCTCACGTGGGCATTCAAGCACCGCCCGGCTGACGGCCCCTTGACCGGGCCGTCCCCCGGGCGGTGGTGCCGGGCGATGCGGACGGATCAGGCGGTACGACGACGGCGTGCGGCGATCACGACTCCGGCGCCGGCCGCCACGACGACGCCCGAAGCGGCGAACAGGGCACCGGCCGGGATGCCGGAACCGGTGGCGGCGAGGGAGCCCGAACCGCCGACCGAACCGCCGCCCGCACTGCCGCCGCCGAGGGCCGTGGAGCCGTCCGCCGGACCGGCGGAGCCGGTCGAGCCGCTGGAGCCGGTGGAGCCCGGCAGTTCGGCGTCCTTGTCGAGGGCGACCGCGATGGTCGGCGCGTCGAGCTGCTCGCCCGCCGGGTACATGCCGCCGAAGGCCTTGGTGCCGTCGGCGGTGAGGGTCGCCGGGACGGACGGGAGGGTCACCACACCGCCCTCGGCCGCGAGTTCCCCCTGGGGCAGTTTCAGGTCGGCGACGGCCAGACCGGTGTACGTGCTGACCTTCCTGGTCTCGCGGTCCTTGGTGGAGACGTCCGCGATCAGCGTGCCCTTCGCCCCATTCACCTGGATCTTCATGTTCGTCAGGGAGAGGTCGAGGGTGTACGCGCCGTTCTCCTCGTGGCCCAGGAAGCGGACCTTGCCGCCGAAGCCGGCGTTCAGGGTCTGCTTGCCGGCGTCGAAGTGGCCGGTGGCGTCCGGGAACCGGTAGCTGTCGCCGGACGCGGTGGCACCGGCCGTCGTCTCGGCCTTGCCGTGAGCGATCGGCCCCGTGACGTACGTACGGAAGGACTTCTTGACGCCCCAGTCCAGGGTGCCGTCGACGATCGCGCCCGGGGCGGAGGCGGACGGCTTGCCGGTGGCCGGGGCGGAGGCGGACGGGGACCCGGTCGAGGTGGGCCGCTCCGTGGGCTCGGTGGTCGGCTTGGTGGTCGGCTTGGTGGTCGGCTTCCCGGTCGGTCCGGTGGTCGGCTTCTCCGTCGGCTTCCCGGTCGGGGCCGGGACCGCCTTCACCGAGAGCGTGGCCGGGTCGAGCGCATCGCCTTCCTTGTACTGGCCGTTGAACGCCTCGGAGCCCGCCTTCGTCAGCGTCGCCGGAATGTCCTTGAAGACCATTGCACCGCCCGCACCCTGCCCCGGCTTCACCGCCGACAGGTCGAGAGCCGCGAACGCCACGTCGTCGCGGGTGCCTTCCGGGGTCGTGACATCGACGGTGATCGCGCCACCGGTACCGGTCGTGGAGAGCTTCACGTCCGAGAGCGTGATGTCGAGAACGCCGCCGTGGGCGTAGAAGTTGATGCCGCCCTCGAAGGCGGTGTCGGTGCCGTGCGTGGCCGTGTCGTAGGTGCCCTTGCCGTTGACGAAGGTGAACACGCCGTTGTCGGGCGCCTGGGTGGCGCCGCCCTTGACGGTGATCTTCCCGCCGGAGAACGAGGAGGCGAGGTACGTGCGGAAGGACTCCTTGACGCCCCAGTCCAGCGTGCCGTCCGTCAGTTCCAGCTTCGGTGCCGCGGCGGGTGCCCCGTCGGATGCGGTGCTGTCGGCGGCGAGCGCCGGAAGGGCGAACGCGGTGACGCCGAGGGCGGCTGCCGTGGCGACAGCGGCGGCGAGAGCTATGGGGCGGCGGGTGGCTGCCATGGTCGGTGGTCTCCTCAGGAAATGGAACGGGGGTGGGACGAAGGGATGGGAAACGGGAAAGGGAGAACGGGGGGGAACGGGGGGGAACGGGGGAACGGGGGGGGAACGGGGGGCTGGAGAACGGGAGGACGGGGGTCTAGTTGCCGTTCTGCCGGGTGCCGCGGCGGCGGGCGAGATACAGCGCACCCGCTGCGGCGGCGAGCACGCCCGCGCCGCCGATGCCGAGATACAGCCCGGTGCGGGAGCCGGACTCGGACACCGATGCCGCCGTGGCGGTCTTCTCCGCGGGTGCCCCGGACGGCTCGGACGACGCGGCAGGGGCACTGCCCAGGTCGGGCAGGGCGGGCAGTTCGGCCTTGGTGTCGAGGGCGACGGCGAGCGAGACCGGGTCCATCGCGGTGCCCGCCTTGTAGAGCGAGCCGAATGCCTCGGCACCGTCGGAGGTGAGGGTCGCGGGGGCTTCGGTGAGAACGGCGAGGCCGTCCTCGGGCGCGAAGTCCTTCGCGGCGAAGGTGACCAGCGGGACGGCCTCGCGCCGGTCGCCACGGCTCAGGACGTCGGCGGAGAGCGTGCCCGTACCCGACTCCACCCGGACCGCGACCGCGGAGAGTTCCAGGTCGAGCCCGTCGGCGCCGGTGAAGCGGACACGGCCCGCGAAGTCTGCGTCCAGGGTCTGCTCCTTCGGGTCGTACGTGCCCGTGCCGCGCGGGAAGCGGAAGAGGGCCCCGCCGTCCTGGGCGCCGTCGGCGAGGGTCCACTTCCCCCTGCCGATGGGGCCGGTGACGTACTCGCGGAAGGTCCGGCGCACGCCCCAGTCGACGGCGGCGGCCTCGAAGCGGCCCGCGGCCTTCCCGTCCTTCTTCGGCTCCGCCGGATTCTCGGGGGACCTGGACGCGGCCGGCTTCCCGGCCGGGGCGGCGGTGTCCACGGAGAGGCTGACCGGGTCGAGCGGCGTGCCGGCCGTGTAGTAGCCGGCGAACGCCTTCGCCCCCTGTGAAGTCAGGGTCGCCGGCACGTTGTCGAGGGCGACGGGGGTGGCACCGCCCCTCATGTCGATCCCGGAGAGACCGAGCGTCGCGAGAGGTACCTGGGCCGTCGAGGTGACCCGGCCGCTCCCCCGGTCCTTGCTGACCATGTCGGCGTACACCGTGCCGTTGCCGCCCGCGGTGCGGACGGTCAGGCGGCTGATGGTGAGGTCCAGTTCATGGCTGCCGTCGGACTTCTGGTGGCCGACGAAGCGGACCCCGCCCGAGAAGCCCGAGGCGAAGGCGCCGGTCGCCGGGTCGTAGGAGCCGGTGGCGGAGTGGAAGCGGAACTGGCTGCCGCCGACCGTGGCGGCGCCGCCGGTCAGGCTCCAACTGCCGTTGGCGATGGGGCCGGTGACGTAGCTCTGGAAGGAGGACTTGATGCCCCAGTCCAGCCTGCCGCCCTGCACCGTGCGGCTCGCCGCTTGCGCGGCGGCGGCCGGGAGCAGGGCTCCCAGCAGGGCCGCGAGAAGCGCGACAGCGAGCGCGCGGGCAGGTCTGGACGACAGCATGGGGCCCCTCCGAGGTCTGGCAAATAAGGTAAGGCTAACCTAAGCTATGCACATTCTGTGGCGGTACCCCCCTTCCACCACATTGCTCGCAGAACCGTGCCAACTACTCACCGCAGAACGACAGGACGGTGCCCCAGTGCGCTTCTCGCAGGACTTCGCCCCGCCGGGTCAGGGATCCCGGCGGCCAGGGCGCGGGCCGGTCAGGACCCGTGGCCCGCTGGGCGCGCTGACGGCCGTCGTCGCCCTGGCCCTCGCCCTGACCGGCTGCGGCGGCGGTACGGACACCGCCGCTCCCGCCGCCCGTTCCAGGAGCGCCGCGGCCGACCGTGTCGAGCCCCTGACCACCGCCCCGAAGCCGCAACTGCCGGTCACCGTGAAGTCGGCGGACGGCGCCGAGGTCACCATCGCCTCGACGGACCGCATCGTTCCGCTGACCGGCAGCCTGAGCGAGATCGTCTTCACGCTCGGCCTCGGCAAGCAGGTCGTGGCCCGCGACATCACCGCCACCTTCGAACAGGCGGCGGAACTCCCGGTGGTGACCCGCGCCCATGACGTCTCGGCGGAGAGCGTGCTGTCGCTGAAGCCGACCGTCGTTCTCGCGGACACCACGACCGGGCCCGCGGAGGCCATCGGCCAGATCCGCGATGCCGGGATTCCGCTCGTCGTCGTCGAACCGGCCAAGGCTCTCGCCGATGTCGGCCCCCGGATCGACACCGTGGCGGCGGCCCTGGGCGTGCCGGACTCGGGCGCGGAGCTGAACGCGCGCACCCGCTCCCGTATCGAAGCCGTACAGAAGTCCGCACCCGCTCCGGCGGACGGCCACGAGAAGCCGCGGGTCGCATTCCTCTACCTGCGCGGCTCGGCCTCCGTCTATCTGCTGGGCGGCCGCGAGTCCGGTGCCGGTTCACTCATCGAAGCGGCCGGAGCCGTCGACGCGGGCAAGGCGTCGGGGCTGAAGAAGGACTTCACCGCCATCACCAGCGAGGCCCTCGCCAAGGCCGCGCCCGACGCCATCCTGGTGATGAGCAAGGGGCTCGAATCGGTGGGCGGCGTCGACGGCCTGGTGAAGATCCCGGGCGTGGCCGAGACCCCGGCCGGGATGGACCGGCGGATCGTCTCCATCGACGACGGCGTGCTGCTGAACTACGGGCCGCGCACGGACCGGGTGCTGGGTGAACTGATCGCGCAGCTCCACCGGAAGAACGGGGCGGCCGAGTGACCACCGCATACGAGGAACGCACCCGGCCGGCCGCCACCGCGGCGCCGGAACCGCGGACGCCCAAGTCCCGGCGCTCCACCGGCTTCGTCCTGACCGCGGGACTGCTCATCGCTCTCGTCGTGTGCTGCCTGCTCTCCGCCGGGTTCGGCGCCTACCGCATCCCGCTCGGCGATGTCCTCGGCTCGGTCCAGCACCGGCTCGGGCTCGGTGGAGCCGAGCTGGACCGGGTCGGTGAGAGCGTGCTGTGGAACGTACGGCTGCCGAGGGTCGTCCTCGCCCTGCTCGTCGGCGCGTCGCTGGGCTGCGCGGGAGCCCTGATGCAGGGCGTGTTCGGCAACCCGCTCGCCGAGCCCGGGGTGATCGGGATCTCCTCCGGTGCGGCGGTCGGCGCGGTCGCCTCGATCGCGCTCGGGCTGGACTTCCTCGGCAACTGGACCATCACCGTCTGCGCGTTCGCCGCCGGACTCGCCACCGTGCTGCTGGTGTACGCCTTGTCGCGGTCGGGCGGGCGGACCGAGGTCGTGACGCTGATCCTCACCGGTATCGCGGTCAACGCCTTCGCGGGCGCGCTGATCGGGCTGTTCATCTTCTTCGCCGACAACGCGCAGATCTCGCAGATCACGTTCTGGCAGCTGGGTTCACTGGCGCAGGCGACCTGGCCCAAGGTGCTCGCCGTGCTGCCGTGCGCGGTGCTCGGGCTGCTCGTCGCACCGTTCCACGCCCGGAAGCTGGACCTCCTCGCGCTCGGCGAGCGGCCCGCACGGCATCTGGGGGTCGATGTCGAGCGGCTGCGGATCGTGCTCGTCCTCGTGGTGGCACTGCTGACCGCGGCCGCGGTGGCGGTCGCCGGGATCATCTCGTTCGTGGGGCTGCTGGTGCCCCATCTGCTGCGGATGGCGAACGGTCCCGGTCACCGCTTCCTCGTTCCCGGCAGCGCCCTCGGTGGCGCTCTCGTGCTGGTGGTGGGCGATCTCGCGGCCCGTACCGTCGCCGATCCCGCCGAGCTGCCGCTCGGTGTGCTGACCGCGCTCCTCGGCAGCCCGTTCTTCTTCTGGCTGCTGCGCAGGACCCGTCGCAGGCAAGGTGGTTGGGCATGAGGACCTTGAAGAACCCGTTCCGGACCCGGGACCGGCGGCTGCCCGTTCGCGTCTCCCCCGGTTCCCCCGTCGCCGAGGCGCGCGGGCTGTGCGTGCGGCTGGGGCAGCGGCCGGTGCTCGACTCCGTCGAACTGACCGCGCACGCGGGCGAGGTGCTGGCGCTCGTCGGGCCCAACGGGGCCGGGAAGTCGACCCTGCTGGCCGCACTGGCCGCCGATCTGCCCGCCGAGAGCGGTGGGGTACGGATCGACGGGCGCCCGGCCGCCGACTGGTCGGCGCCCGAACTGGCCCTGCGCCGGGCGGTGCTGCCGCAGTCCGCCGCGCTGTCGTTCCCGTTCCCGGTGGAGGACGTCGTACGGATGGGGCGGGCGCCGTGGGCCGGGACGTGGCACGCGGACGAGGACGGCCCGGCGGTCGCCGCGGCGATGGCGGCCACCGAGGTCACCGAGTTCGCGCCGCGCCCCTTCTCCGCACTGTCCGGCGGTGAACGGGCCCGGGTCGCGCTGGCCAGGGTGCTGGCACAGCGCGCCCCGCTGCTGCTGCTCGACGAACCGACCGCGGCGCTCGACCTGCGCCATCAGGAACTCGTGCTGCGGATCTGCCGGGAGCGGGCCGCCGCCGGGGACGCGGTCGTCGTCGTGCTGCACGATCTGGGGCTCGCCGCGGCGTACGCGGACCGGGCCGCCGTGCTGCGCGACGGGCGGATCGCGGTGGCGGGCCCGCCCGCCGAGGTGTTCACCGGCGAGTTGCTCGGCGAGGTCTACCGGCAGCCGGTCGAGGTGTTCCCGCACCCCCGGACCGGGGCTCCCCTCGTCGTACCGACCCGAAGAACTTGACCATTACTTGACCATTTCATGAAACACCCATGAGACACCCGTGATCGCCTCGTTCTCGCACCGCCGAGATGAGAGCTGAATCACTGCACAGGTGGGTACCGGTCAGGTAAGCCTCGGTTAAGTTAGGTCCGCCTCACCTGTCTTTGTCCGACCTTCTCCCACTTCTCCTTCATCCTCTGTGGAGCCCGTATGCGAGCCGTTCGTTTCTCCGTCGTCACCGCTGCCGCCACGGCGGCAGCCCTGACCGCCGTCACGGGCTGCGCCGAGAAGAGCGACGGGAAGGGCGACGGGGCCGTACAGGTCGTCGCGAAGGACGACTCCTGCGAGGTCTCGAAGAAGAAGCTGCCGGCCGGTCACGTCGAACTGGCCGTGGAGAACAAGGGCTCGAAGGTCACCGAGGTCTATGTCCTCTTCCCGGACGACCGCATCGTCGCCGAGCGCGAGAACATCGGCCCCGGCACCAAGGCCAACATCACGGCCGAGATCAAGGCCGGTTCGTACGAGGTCGCCTGCAAGCCCGGCATGAAGGGCCACGGCATCCGGCAGAAGATCGAGGTCACCGGCGGCAACGCGGCCAAGCGCAGCCCCGAGATGGACAAGGCCGTCGCCGAGTACCGCACCTACGTCCAGGCGCAGGCCGACGAGACGCTGCCCAAGGCCAAGAAGTTCACGGACGCCGTCGCCGCCGGTGACATCGAGACCGCCAAGAAGCTCTACGCCGACTCCCGGCTCGGCTGGGAGCGCACCGAGCCGGTCGCCGAGTCCTTCGGTGACATCGACCCGAAGGTCGACCTCCGGGAGGACGGCCTGGAGGACGGCCAGAAGTGGACCGGCTGGCACCGCCTGGAGAAGGCGCTGTGGCAGGACAAGAAGCTGGGCGCCGAGGAGAAGGCCCTGGCACCGGTTCTCTACAAGGACCTGCTCGACTGGCAGAAGCGGGTCGGCACGGCGGACATCACCCCGACCTCGATGGCCAACGGCGCCAAGGAGCTCCTCGACGAGGTCGCGACCGGCAAGGTCACCGGTGAGGAGGAGCGCTACAGCCACACCGACCTGATCGACTTCAAGGGCAATGTCGAGGGCGCGGAGAAGTCCTACGAGCTGCTGAAGCCGATCGCCTCGAAGAACGACCCGGCACTGACGGCGTCCCTGGACAAGCAGTTCGCGTCGCTGAACACGCTGCTGGACAAGTACCGCAAGGACAAGAGCTCCTACGAGTTCACCTCGTACGAGAAGGTCGGCAAGGCCGACCGCAAGGAGCTGTCGGACGCGGTCAACGCGCTGGCCGAGCCGCTGTCCCGGCTCGCCGCCGCGGTGACGAAGTAACGGACGGGGAGGGGCCGGTCATGTCCGATCAGACGCAGAACAACACCGGGACGACGGCGGCATCCGGCGGCCTTGCCCCGTCGCGCCGGGCCCTGCTCGGCTGGGGCGGCGCCGGTCTCGCGCTGGGCGCCGTGGCGGCCGGCGGCGCGGTCGCCGCGGTACGTACCGACAGCGACCCGGTGCCGGCCGCGGACGGCGGGGCGGCCGTGCCCTTCCACGGCGCGCATCAGGCCGGTATCGCCACCGCCGTGCAGGACAGGCTGCACTTCGCCGCGTTCGACGTGACGACGAAGGACCGCGCCGAGCTGATCGCGCTGCTCAAGGAGTGGACGCGGGCGGCCGAGCGGATGACGGCCGGTCACGCGGTCGGCGACGGTGCGTACGGCGGTCTCGCCGAGGCCCCGCCGGACGACACCGGCGAGGCGCTGGGCCTCAAGCCGTCCCGGCTCACGCTCACCATCGGCTTCGGCCCCTCGCTCTTCGCCAAGGGCCGGTTCGGCCTGGAGGGCAAGCGCCCCGAGGCGCTCGTCGATCTCCCGAAGTTCCCCGGCGACAACCTCGACGCGACCCGCAGCGGCGGCGATCTCTGCGTCCAGGCGTGCGCGGACGACCCGCAGGTCGCGGTGCACGCCATCCGCAACCTGGCCAGGATCGGCATGGGCCGCACCGCGATCCGCTGGTCCCAGCTGGGCTTCGGCAAGACGTCCTCGACGACGCCCGACGCCCAGACCCCGCGCAACATGTTCGGCTTCAAGGACGGCACCCGGAACATCTCCGGCACCGACACCGCCGCCCTGGACAAGCACGTGTGGGTGGGTGAGAAGGACAGGGCGGGCTGGATGACCGGGGGTTCGTACCTGGTGGCCCGGCGCATCCGGATGCACATCGAGACCTGGGACCGCACCGCGCTCCAGGAGCAGGAGGACGTCTTCGGACGCGACAAGGGCGAGGGAGCCGCGGTCGGCAAGCCCAAGGAGCACGACGAGCCGTTCCTGAAGGCGATGCTGCCGACCGCGCATGTACGACTCGCCCACCCGGACAGCAACGACGGGGCGACGATCCTGCGCCGCGGCTACTCCTTCACGGACGGCACGGACGGCCTCGGCCGGCTCGACGCCGGGCTGTTCTTCCTCGCCTACCAGCGCGACGCCCGCAAGGCCTTCATCCCGCTGCAGCGGCGCCTCGCGGCGCACGACGCACTCAACGAGTACATCCAGCACGTGGGTTCGGCGCACTTCGCCGTCCCGCCGGGCGTCCGCGACAAGGACGACTGGTGGGGCCGGGCACTGTTCTCGTAACGGGGCCGAAGCAGCAAAGGAGAACGGAAACGTGTTCAGCAACTTCCTGATCGGCCTGCGCGAGGGCCTTGAGGCCAGCCTGGTCGTCTGCATCCTGATCGCCTATCTGGTGAAGACCGGCAACAAGAACAAGCTGGTGCCGATCTGGATCGGTGTCGGTATCGCGATCGTCGTCAGCCTGGCGTTCGGCGCCGGCCTCGAATTCGGCTCGCAGGAGATGACGTTCAAGGCCCAGGAGGCGCTCGGCGGCACGCTGTCGATCGTCTCGGTCGGCCTGGTCACCTGGATGGTCTTCTGGATGCGGCGCACCGCGCGGCATCTCAAGACCGAGCTGCACGGAAAGCTCGACGCGGCACTCGCGATGGGGACCGGCGCGCTGGTCGCCACGGCGCTCCTCGCGGTGGGCCGGGAGGGCCTGGAGACCTCGCTGTTCGTGTGGCGCGCGGTACACGCGGCGGACGACGGCTGGCACCCGATGATCGGCGCGTTCCTCGGAATCGCGGCCGCCGTCGTCCTGGGCTGGCTGTTCTACCGGGGTGCGCTGAAGATCAATCTGTCGAAGTTCTTCACCTGGACCGGCGGCATGCTGGTGGTCGTCGCCGCAGGTGTACTCGCGTACGGCGTCCACGACCTGCAGGAGGCCGAGTTCATCGGCGGCATCCACAACCAGGCGTTCGACATCAGCGCCACGATCCCGCCGGACAGCTGGTACGGCACGCTGCTGAAGGGCACGTTCAACTTCCAGCCCGACCCGACCGTTCTCCAGGTCACGGTGTGGGCGCTGTATCTGATCCCCACCCTCGCGCTGTTCCTCGCCCCGGTAGGGTTCGGACGGTCAGTGGGGGCGACGGACCAGAAGGCGCGGAAAGCAGCGGATGAGAAGTCTGAGGCCGATTCGGCTGGCGACGGGGCTCGCGACGGCGACGGTGCTGTCCTTGACGGCGAGCGGGTGCGTGACGGTGCACGGCGAGCTGGCAGTGGTGCCGGCGGCAACCAGGTCTGAGGCCGCCCGGGCCCTGAAGGACTTCACCACCGCGTACAACGCGGCGGACAAGGCCTACGACCCGGCTCTGGACGCGGACCGGGTCACCGGCCCGCTCGGCGCGATCAACCAGGCCGGGCTGAAGGCCCGGCAGAGGAACAACCCGGACGGCAACGCGAACCACCAGCCGCTGGAGCTGACCGACGCCCGGTACCTCATCCCGAAGAAGGCCGGCTGGCCGCGCTGGTTCCTCGCGGACACCGACTCCAACCGTGACGAGGACAGCGGGAAGCTGGACACCCGCTGGCTGCTCGTCTTCGTCAAGTCCGGGCCCGGCGCGGGCTGGAAGACCGCCTACCTGTCGGTCGTCGCACCGTCCCAGCTGCCCGCCGTCGCCGTGGACGACGACGGCCGCGCCGAGCCGGTGGCCGCGGACAGCTCCGAACTGGCCGTGGCACCGAAGGACTTGGGCACCCAGTACACGGAGTACCTGCAGAAGGGCGCGCCGGACGTCTTCGCTCCCGGCACCGCCACGTCCGGCTGGCGGGAGGCGCGCCGCACCACCCGGCGGGCGGGCTTTTCGTACCAGTACATCGACCGGCCGCTGGACGGCGGTACGTTCGCCCCGCTCGGCCTGGAGACCGAGGACGGCGGGGCGCTGGTCTTCTTCAGCAGCAAGCACTTCGAACGGCAGACGGCGGCGAAGGGGCTGCGTCCGCCGCTCAACCCGGACGTGGAGGCGCTGCTGACCGGTGAGGTGAAGTCCACCCTCACCAAGGAGCGGGTCTCCAGCCAGCTGGTGTACGTGCCGAAGAAGGGTGCGAAGGACGGCAAGGTGGCCATGCTGAACCGGCTGCCGGGCCTGACGGCGGCGAAGGGCTCGTGACCGGGGCGGCCGGCTTCGCCGAGCCGGCCGGCACCTTCTTCAGCGGCTCGTCGGCCACGCCACCGAGTCGTGGTCGAGATCGCTCTGGTCCGCCGCGTCCGCGTACTGCGCGCACGCGTCGGTGAGCGTCTCCAGCAGCGTCAGCGGATCGGGCAGCGGGTTCTCCGGCCCCCGCACCCACCCCATGTCCAGCTCACCGGGAAGCCTGGCCGGTGGCAGGAGCACATAGCTGCCGCGGCAGTGCCACCGCAGTCCCGGATGCTCGTCCATGGTCTCGGGGTGGCAGTCCAGCTCGCACGGCCACCACTCGTCCTCGTCCTCGGGCGTACCGCGGGTGGCGGTGAAGAAGAGCATCCGGTCGTCGCCGGACCGGGCGACGGGGCCGACGTCGATGCCCGCGGCGAGGAGCCGCTCCAGCGCCTGGCCGCCCGCGGTCAGCGGCACGTCGAGCACGTCGTGGATCATGCCGGTCGCGGTGATGAAGTTGGCCTGCGGCTGGCTGCGGGCCCAGCGCTCGATCTGGGCGCGGTCGGTGGTGGACTGCGTCTGCCAGGCGAAGGAGATGGGGTGCCGGGCGGGAGTGGGACAGCCGATGCGCTCGCACGAACATCGGTAGCCGACCGGATGGGCGGCGGGCGCGATCGGCATTCCGGCCTCGGCGACAGCCAGGAGCAGCGCCTCCCGGGCGGAGTCGTCGACCTCGCTCTGCTGCGGTTTGGGTCGGCGGCGAAGCCATTGGGAAAATCTGCTCTCTGAGCCGCGATAGCGGCCGAAATCGGCGCCCATCTATCCCCTCACCTCAGCGTTGCCCCTGTCCATGGTCCCACCATCCTGCGCCCCGGGTGGCCGGAGTTCCGAAGCGGGGTACGCGGCACACCACCACGAGCCGGGCACTATGACACGTGTTGTCGTGAAATGACGGGTGCGTCTCAGGGCTGCGTCAGCCCACGCAGGGTGTAGTCGACGATCGTGTCCGCGTACGCGTGGGTGAGCGGGAGGGTGCGCAGCAGCCAGCGGTGCGTGAGCGGGCCGACGAGGAGTTCCAGGGCGATCCGCGGGTCGACGTCGGCGCGCACCTGTCCCGCCTCCTGGGCGGCACGCAGCCGTGCGGCATAGAGCCGGAGGGACGGATCGAGCAGCTTCTGGACGAATTCGGCGCCCAGCCGCGGGTCGACGATCCCCTCGGCGGTCAGCGCCCGGGTCGGAGCCTCGAAGGCGGGGTCGGTCAGCTCGTCGACGGTGGCCCGCAGCACGGCCTTGAGGTCGGCGGCGAGATCACCGGTGTCCGGAATTCCCTGCCCGGCGCCCGAGCCGCCCTGCTCCGCGACCCGGGCGCCGAGGGCGATGAAGGCGTCCAGCAGGACGGCGGCCTTGGAGGGCCACCACCGGTAGATCGTCTGCTTCCCGACGCCGGCACGTGCGGCGATGGCCTCGATGGTGGTCCTGGCGTAGCCCACCTCGCCGACCAGGCCGAGCGCCGCGTCATGGATCGCACGGCGCGAGCGTTCACTGCGACGGCTGGGGTCGGGTGGCCGGTTCTCTACCATGCCGGTCAATCTAACAGCGGTGCGAGTCGATACGTATCGTCTCATCACCGTGCGGAACCACCCGATCGGATCACTGCGCGCGGGCCCCGGAGAGCGGACCATGGGCTCACGCACACACCCGTGCGAAGCCCCCCGGCAGGTCACCCCTGCTGTGTTCGTGAGGAGCCTTAGTTGCCTCGTGAAGCCACACCCCGCCGCTACCTGATGTGCGCTCCGGCCCATTTCAGGGTGACGTACTCCATCAACCCCTGGATGGACCCCAGCAAGCCCGTGGACCTCCCGCTGGCCCAGACCCAGTGGGAGGATCTCCGCGACCGCTACCGTGCCCTCGGACACACCGTGGAGCTGCTCACGCCCCGGCCCGCGCTGCCCGACATGGTCTTCGCCGCCAACGGCGCCACCGTCATCGACGGCCGGGTGCTGGGCGCCCGGTTCGCCTACCAGGAGCGGTACGAGGAGGCCGGGGCCCATCGGGAGTGGTTCCGGGCCAACGGCTTCACCGAGATCCACGAACCGGCCCACGTCAACGAGGGCGAGGGAGATTTCGCGGTCACCGCTTCGTACCTCCTGGCCGGACAGGGCTTCCGGTCCAGCCCGCTCTCGCACGACGAGGCGCAGGAGTTCTTCGGGCGCCCGGTGATCGGGCTCGATCTGGTCGACCCGCGCTACTACCACCTGGACACCGCCCTGTCCGTGCTCGACGAGGCGGGCGACGAGATCATGTACTACCCGGGGGCGTTCTCGCCCGGCAGCCGGTCGGTGCTGGCGAGGCTCTTCCCCGACGCGCTGATCGCCAAGGAGGCGGACGCCGCGGCGCTCGGCCTGAACGCGGTGAGCGACGGGCTCCATGTGCTGCTGCCGCAGGCCGCCACGGGGCTCTTCGGTCCGCTGCGGGCGCGCGGCTTCGAGCCGGTGCCGATGGATCTGGGCGAGCTGCTGAAGGGCGGCGGCAGCGTCAAGTGCTGCACACAGGAGCTGCGCGGGTAACCGGGCCCGCCCCGGGCCGCCCCGTCCTCAGTCCTCGGACGGGCCCGGCAGGTGGGGCGGCGGCCACGCGTCGCCCCACGCGGTGTCCCGGGCGGCCCGGTACAGCTCGCCGTGCCGTTTGGTGACCGTGGAGCGCCGCAGGGCCTCGTCGCGGGTGCACAGGTCCAGCAGCACCTGCCCCTTGCGGATCTGCGGCTTGCGGGTGACGCGCGCCCGGACGGGCTCCGTACCGAAGCGGGTCGCCACGACATAGCTGAACTTCTCGTCCTCGTACGGCAACGAGCCGCCCTTCACCTGCCGGTGGAGCGAGGAGCGGCTGACCCGGGCCGAGAAGTGGCACCAGTCCGTGCCCGGCTCGATGGGGCAGGCGTCGCTGTGCGGGCAGGGCGCGGCGACCTTCAGCCCGGCGGCGATCAGCCGGTCGCGGGCCTCGATGATCCGGGCGTAGCCGTCGGGGGTGCCGGGCTCGACGACCACGACGGCCTGGGCCGCGGCCGCCGCGGTGTCGACGAGCGCGGTACGGACGTCCGCCGTCAGCTCCTTGAGTACGTAGGAGACGGTGACCAGGTCCGTGGGGGCGAGTTCGAGGCCCGCGCCGATCCGGGCCCGCCGCCACTCGGCGGCGCGCAGGGCGGGGATGCCGGAGAGCGCGGCCAGCTCACGGCCCAGGGCGAGTGCGGGCTCGGCCCAGTCCAGGACGGTCGTACGCGGCCCCTCCCAGGCCCCGGCCACGGCCCAGCTCGCCGCTCCGGTGCCGCCGCCGATGTCGGTGTGCGTGGCGGGCACCCAGTCCGGGGCGGCCTCCTGGAGTGCGGCGAGGGCGGACCGTACCGCTTCGAAGGTCGCGGGCATCCGGTACGCGGCATAGGCGGCGACATCGGAACGGTCGCGGAGCACCGGGGCGTCCGTGGGGGTGGTCCCCCGGTAGTTGGCGATGAGCCGGTCGACCGCCTGGGCGGCCTGCTTGGGCGGCAGCCCGTCGAGCAGTCCGGCCAGCGCCGTACGCAGGGCTTCCGCGGTGGGGAGGGTGGCGTTCACCGACGAATTGTAGGCGGAGGCCGTCCTCCCGCTTCCGGCCCGGTACTGGCGGCGAACAATACAACATACGAACTGCCGCGACCCCTGCGCCAGTTGCTACGCTGACCGCCGCGAGGTCGGGATTGCCCATCGAGGGAAGCCATGAGACAGAAGATCGTGCGCCTGGTTCTGGTCGGCGGAGTGCTCGTGCTCGCCATGCTTCTTCTGCTGGCGACCTGCGCCAGTGGTGAGAAGAGTGCCGACAAGCCGAAGAAACATGCCAAGAAGAACTCGGTCCCGGTGACACAGCTCACCGTCCCGTCCGTGTTCGCGACGGAGCGCGGCTGGGAGCTGATCGGCACCTCGCCCGACTACGCGCTGTCCCGGACGACGGGCAGCCTCGCCTACCTCGCGCGGGTCTCGGACACCAAGTACCAGCTGCGGACCATCGACGCGGAGACCGGCGAGGCCGGCTGGCACGGCGAGAGCTGGCGGCCCCCGTCCCCGCAGCACTTCCCGAGGCTCCTCCCGCTCACCGCGGGCGACCACGAGTACTTCGTGACGTGGTCGTACGGAAAGGTCGGCGAGAACGCGCTGACGCCCGCCGACACGATCGTCTCGCTGGACGTCTACGACGTGGAGGACGGCTCGCGGCGGCGCGTCGAGGTGCCGTGGAGCTCGGTGCCCACGGTCTCCACCACCGGCCCCGGCATCCTGATCAGTGACGGCCGGACGAACAGCGCGGTGGTCGACCCGGTGACCGGCCGGGTGTCGCAGATAGCCGCCCCCGCGCTCAAGTACCCGAAGGGCTGCACGACCTGCAAGCAGCTCACCGAAGTCCGCGGGCTGACCCAGAAGGGCCTGCTGGTCAGCGGGGCCAAGGAGTTCTGGGTGCAGGGCGGCTGGTTCAGCCGCGATGTCGCCCCCAAGGGCACCGACCGGCTCAGCGGAATCCCGACGACGGTGATTCCGGGCCTGGTACTGGCGAAGTGGCAGCTCGCCAAGGGCGCGAAGCGCGCCGCCACCCATGACCTGTGGACGGTGCACGACCTGGAGACGGGCAAGCCGCTCGCCTCGGTGGAGTGCAGCAAGCCCGCGATCAAGCCGGGCCAGTACCCGCAGCTCGTCTCCGCGCCCTCGGGGAACTTCCTGGTGGCCGGGCCGCTCGCCTTCGACGTGTTGACGAAGCGGGGCTTCTGCTTCGAGGGGGCGGACGGCACGAAGCCGCTGACGCTGGCGTCGGTGAACGACGAGGGCATCGCCTACGGCGCGGCGAACGCGCGCAACGCGGCCGACGTGCTGGCCGGCGGCGGAACTCCCGTCGCGGTCGCGATCAGGAGCGGCACGACGGGCGCCCTGCCGTCGAACCAGCGGATTCCCGGCACGGTGACGTCGGACGGCGTCGGCCTGTTCCGCTGGACGGACGAGAAGGACCGCCCGCATCTGATCGGCTATCCGAGCGCCCACTGAGGCCTGTCGGCCGGACCGGGCCGGATCGTGATCGCATGGCGGGGCGCGAGCCGGCCGGGAGGCCCCGGGCGCTGCCCGGACCGGGTGCGGCACACCCGGTCCGTCCGGTCCCGGATTCCGGCGCCCCCCGTCACGGGACCCGCGTCACGACACGCGCTGCCAGGGCCTGCACAGCCCCAGGAAGCAGGCCATCGCGCCCACCGCGCACACCAGTTGCACGACGGCCATCGGCACGGCCGTCCCCTCGCCCGCGATCCCGACGAGCGGCGAGGCGACGGCGCCGATCAGGAAGGACGAGGTGCCGAGCAGCGCGGACGCGGACCCGGCCGCGTGCTTGGTACGCATCAGGGCCTGCGCGTTCGTGTTCGGCATCGCCAGGCCCATCGCCGACATCAGCACGAACAGCCCCGCCGCGACCGGAACCAGGCCCACGTCCCCGAAGACCCCGGACGTCATCAGCAGCAGCGCGGCCGCGGCGAGCACGATGACGGAGAGGCCGAAGGCGAGCGCCTTGTCCAGGCTGATCCGGCCGACCAGCAGCTTGCCGTTGATCTGGCCCACGGCGATCAGGCCGACCGAGTTGATGCCGAAGAGCAGGCTGAAGGTCTGCGGCGATGCCCCGTAGATCTCCTGCACGACGAACGGCGAGGCGCTCACATAAGAGAAGAGGGCGGCGAAGGCGAGACTGCCCGCGATCATGTAGCCGGTGAAGACCCGGTCGGCGAGCAGCCCGCGCATGGTGCGCAGCGCGTCGCCGATGCCGCCGGTGTGCCGGTCCTGCGGCGGCAGGGTCTCGTGCAGCCACTTCCAGACGACCAGGGTGAGCGCCACGCCCACGACGGTGAGGACGGCGAAGATCCCCCGCCAGTCCGTGAACCTCAGCACCTGTCCGCCGATCAGCGGCGCGACGACCGGTGCGACGCCGGAGATCAGCATCAGCGTGGAGAAGAACCTGGCCATCTCCACGCCGTCGTACAGGTCGCGCACCACGGCGCGGGCGATGACGATCCCTGCCGCGCCCGCCAGACCCTGCAGCAGGCGGAAGCCGATGAGAAGGCCGGTGGTGGGCGCGAAGACGCACAACGCGGTGGCGACGACGTAGACGATCATGCCGAGGAGCAGCGGCCTGCGCCTCCCCCACCGGTCGCTCATCGGTCCGACGACGACCTGGCCGAGTGCCATGCCGGTGAGGCAGGCGGTGAGGGTGAGCTGGACGGTCGCGGCGGGAGCGTGCAGGGACTCGGTGACCGCGGGCAGCGCCGGGAGGTACATGTCCATGGAGAGCGGCGGCAGTGCGGTGAGGCCGCCCAGGACGAGAGTGACGAGAAGTCCGGTGCGCCGGGCCGCGTCGGTGGCGGCCGGTGTTCCGGGGGACGTACCGGTGACTCGGTGCTCTGCCGCCCCGGTCCCGGTGGCCGGTATGTGTGTGCGTTCCTGCTGGGCCCGGCTCGCGCCGCTCTCCGGCATTCTCATCTCCATGTCGTTGAATCCGCCTCTATGCTCTCAGCTCAGCCGGACTGGTCGAGACCGTTTTGGGGTGCAGGCATGACAGGCATGGGCAGGGCTGTGCGGTGGGGTGTGCTGGCGACCGGCGGCATCGCCGCGACGTTCACCGAGGATCTCCGGACGATGCCGGACGCGGAGGTGGTGGCCGTCGCGTCCCGTACGGACGCGTCCGCGAAGGCGTTCGCGCAGCGGTTCGGGATACCCCGGGCCCACGGCAGCTGGGCCGGGCTCGTCGCCGACGACGACGTCGACGTGGTGTACGTGGCGACGCCGCACTCGGCGCACCGGGAGGCGACCGCGCTCTGCCTGGAGGCCGGGAAGCACGTGCTGTGCGAGAAGGCGTTCACCCTCGACGCGCGGGAGGCGGAGGAGCTGGTGAAGCTCGCCCGGGACCGCGGGCTGTTCCTGATGGAGGCCATGTGGATGTACTGCAACCCGGTCATCCGGCGCATGACGGAGCTCGTGCGGGACGGCGCCATCGGGGACATCCGGACCGTGCAGGCCGACTTCGGGTTCGCGGGCGACTTCGGTCCCGGGCACCGGCTGCGCGATCCGGCGCTGGGCGGTGGCGCGCTGCTGGACCTCGGGGTCTATCCGGTGTCGTTCGCGCATCTGCTGCTGGGTGAGCCGGACCGGGTCCAGGCGGACGCGCTGCTCTCCCCGGAGGGCGTCGACCTGAACACGGCGATGCTGCTGAGCTGGTCGCGGGCGGGCGCCTCGGCGCTGCTGAACTGTTCCCTCGTCGGGGACACCCCGGTGACCGCGTCGGTCACCGGGACGAAGGGCCGGATCGATTTCCCGCACGGCTTCTTCTACCCGGAGCGGTTCGTGCTGCACCGGCCGGGGCGCGAGCCGGAGGAGTTCACCGCGGGGGCGGCGGGCGCGGGGCTGCGCGGGATGCAGTTCGAGCAGGCCGAGGTGGCGCGGGCGTTGCGGGCGGGCGAGACGGAGTCGCCGCTGGTGCCGCTGGACGGTTCCCTCGCCGTGATGCGGACGCTCGACGCGGTACGCGACCGTATCGGCGTCCGCTACCCGGCCGACGGACTCGGCTGACCGGCACCCGTCCGGAGGGGAACAGGGGCCCTACGCGGGCGTGAGGCCCTGGTTCCCCACCTCCGTGACGAACGATCCGGCCGTCGCGAGGGGCGCACCGGGCGTGGTGACGGCCGACACCGTGCGGTAGTCGGCGCGCGCCCGCTCCGCGCCCAGCGTGACGACGGCGTATCCGCGACGGCCGTTGAAGAACCTCATGTGCGGGTTGGCCTGCATCTGGTTGTTCCAACTGGCCGGCTTGTCGGAGCCGTTCTTGCCGCTGGTGACGGAGGTGGCGACGATCTCCGTGCCGAGGGTGCGGGACGACGGGTCGTCGAAGTCCTTCTTCAGGTCGAAGCCGTAGCCGACGTGCACATCGCCGGTCAGCACCATCAGGTTGTCGATCCCGGCGGCCTCGGCTCCCTTCAGGACCCGTTCCCGGGAGGCGGGGTAGCCGTCCCACGCGTCCATCGACAGCTTGAAGGCATCGGTGGGGACATCGCGCCGCTGAGCGAAGGCGACCTGCTGCGGTACGACGTTCCAGGTGGCGTGCGAGTCACGCCAGCCGTCGAGCAGCCAGCGCTCCTGGGCGGCGCCGGTGAGGGTGCGCGACGGGTCCTCGGACTCCGGTCCGGGCTTCTGCCAGCCGTCGCCGTACGCCTGGTCGCTGCGGTACTGGCGGGTGTCGAGGATGTCGAACTGGGCGAGGCGGCCGAAGTGCAGGCGCCGGTAGAGCTTCATGTCCGGGCCGGTGGGCCGCTGCGGGGTGCGCAGCGGCTGGTTCTCCCAGTACGCCCGGTAGGCGGCGGCGCGCCGCAGCAGGAATTCCTCCGGCGGTACGTCGTTCTCGGGGGTGTCGCCCGCGTAGTTGTTCTCGGTCTCGTGGTCGTCCCAGGTGACGACGAAGGGGTGCGCGGCGTGGGCGGCGCGCAGATCGGGGTCGGATTTGTAGAGGCCGTAGCGCAGCCGGTAGTCCTCCAGCGTGACCGTCTCCCGGTTGAAGTGGGCGGGGAGGGTGCGGTCGGTGTAGCCACGGGCCCCGCCGGTCGCGTTGACGGCGTATTCGTAGAGGTAGTCGCCGAGGTGGAAGACGACGTCGACGTCCTCCTGGGCGAGGTGCCTGTACGCGGTGAAGTAGCCGTCGTGGTAGGCCTGGCAGGAGACGGCGGCGAGGCTCAGCGTGCTGTTGCGGGCGGCGCGGGCGGGCGCGGTGCGGGTCCGGCCGGTGGGGCTGGTCCAGCTCCCGGTACGGAAGCGGTAGTAGAAGACGCGGTCCGCGTCGAGGCCCTTGATCTCGACATGGACGCTGTGGTCGAACTCCGGGTGGGCGGTGGCCGATCCGCGCCGGACGATGCGGGAGAAGCGCTCGTCGCGGGCGAGTTCCCAGCGCACCTGGACGCGGGCCCGGGGCAGTCCGCTGCCGGGCTCGTACGGGCGCGGGGCGAGTCTCGTCCACAGCAGGACCGAATCGGGCAGCGGGTCGCCGGAGGCGACACCGAGGGTGAACGGGTCCTCGCCGATCTTCCGGTTGTCCAGCTCGGCGGCGCTCGCGGTGCCCGCGGCCGGCAGGTTGACCGAGAAGGCGAGTGCGGCGGCGGCACCCGTGACGGTGAGGAAGCGGCGGCGTCCGAGGTTCCTGGCGGCGTCGCGCAGCTCCTGCTGGTGCGATGAGTGCGTCATCTGTCCCTCCCCTGGCTGGTGGTGTGCTCGGAAAGTGCACCGGGCCGGCCCATCGCGCAGCTGTCGTGTTCGCGTCATCAGGGCATCGCGTGGATGAGAAGTGCGACAGGAATGGATTCGCGGGGGCATAGCGCGCATACGCGACGGAGACGGTGATCACCACTGATGGCCCCCCATGACACGAACCCGCCGTCGCGCAGGCCTTCTTGACCCCCACGCGGCCCCATGGATCCGCCCGGACCGGCCGGGCGGGCGGACGTACGCTGACGACAGTTCCGGTAAAACACCTACAGCCATGCCCGGTTGCGCCCACCGCCATGCGGGATGAGCTCGCGCACCAACGCCCCAAATATGCACGCACAACCGCGCCGGTCACGGCGCATGGGGCCGCACTCCACACCATCGCCCATCGAGGTGGGGTTCACCCGCGCTGCCGGGGATCTCGCTCCACTGGTGCAGAGACACGATCAGACGGACGAGGCGGTCAAGGACCACTCCCGCCGGATCGATGACCACGATGGGCGCCTCGACATGGTGGTGCGTGGGGAGACGGAACGGCAGAAGCGGGACGCGGCACGGCCCGATGCGCGTCAACGCGCCCGCCGGCCGCTCCCCTCCCTCGCTGCCCTGGTCGGCGTGATCAGCCTCGCCGTCGCCCTGTGGCAGGCCGCCCGGAAGCAACCCCGCCCCCTCCCGCAGCGCGCGGGAGGGGGCGGGGTTTCGTGCCGACGGTGCGGCCTTCTCGTTGTCGACGGAACGGGCTTCCGGCCGGGCTGGAAGCCGAGAGCACCGCCTCTTGGGTGAGTGGCGACGAAGCCACGGGGAAGGATCGACCGCGGCCGCACTCCCGCCCCCGCTGATACCGTCGCCGCTACAGGACCGCGATGGTGAAGCTGGAGGACGCGGGCAGGCCGTTCTTGAGGGTCACCACGGTGATGGCGTCCCGTCGGCTGTTACACGCCAGGGTGGGCTCCCCAATCGTCACGACGCTGTCGGCATGGATATGGGGATTGGCCAGGATCAGGGCACTGGGAAGGTTGATGCCCGCGTTCGGGTCGACGATGACACAGTAGACGCCCGGGTCGTTCTGGAAGCTGTTGACCACGTTCTTCTGCCTCATCAGGTCGCCGCGGTAGCCCACTTCGGCTGCGGCCCTGGCGTTGGGTGCGTCGATCTCGGCGGGTGCCGCGACAGCCTGGGAGGCGAGGGCGGCCGACAGGGCAAGAGCTCCTACGAAGACAGCAGTGGTACGGCGCATGACGTCACTCCAGGAATCGACTCGCAGCGCGGATCCGCCGCGAAGTGATGGGTTACCGATGACGCTAGTGCGGGAGACCGCGGCAGAACGCCGGACTGCCCGAGGAGTCATCTGATCAGGTGCCCGCTGAGAACGCCTTCGGCGCAATAAGAATCTCGTACAAAGAAAACCGCCGCCCTGGACTGGCCGGCCGCCGATCTCGACCCGGCGCTGCCGCCCCGGATCGCGTACGCGGGCGCCCGGCATCTGGTGCTGGCCGCCGCGACCCGGGAGCGGCTCGCCGACCTCGACTACGACTTCGCGCGCCTCGAAACCCTGATGCACCGACTGGACCTGACCACCCTGCAGCTGGTGTGGCGGGCGTCGCCCGCCGTCTTCCACGTCCGCGACCCGTTCCCGGTGGGCGGCGTCGTCGAGGACCCCGCCACGGGCGCGGCGGCGGCCGCCTTCGGCGCCTATCTGCGCACGCTGGACCTCGTCCCCGACACCGCGCTCCTCACTCTCCACCAGGGCGAGGACATGGGCCGCCCCGGCGTCCTCACGGTCGGACTCCGGGCGGGCGACGCCCGGGTGCGGGTGAGCGGCACGGGCACCCGGATCGGGCCCTGAGCGACGATGCCCGCCGCCGTCAGCGGCCCGGAGCGGCGTCCAGGTACCGGCGGTACCACGGGGCGTGCCGGGCGAACGCGGTCGTGAAGCCTTCGCCCGGCTCCCAGTCGAAGTCCTGGCCGGCCCGTTCGTCGGCGAACCAGTGATCCACGGCGAGCATGCCGAGGTGGTGCAGTGCGTACGGCACACCGGCAAGCCGCTCACGGGCGGCCTCCACGTCGATACCGGCGGCTCCCCAGGGCAGCCGCAGTTCGTCGAGGATCGTGGACATCAGCTGCGAACAGCTCACCGGCTCGGGGTGGTTGACGTGGTAGACCCCGGCCGGCTCCTTCGGGGACAGCGCCGCACCCAGCAGCGCCCGCCCCAGCGCCTGTACGTCGATCATCGAGTACCGCGCCCCGCACCCGGTCAGCCCGGTCGAGAGCTGCCGGACCAGCCCGACCAGTCCGGGCACGGCCCACCGGTCCCCGGCGCCGTACACGAGGTGCGGCCGCACGACGACGCCGCCGGCCGCGAGGACGTGCTGCTCGGCGGCGGCGCGGGTCAGGCTGGTGGCCGAGACCGGGGCGAGCTCGGCCTGTCCGGGCAGCAGCCCGGTGAACGGGCCCCGGCCGTAGACGGATGCCGTGCTCAGATACACGATCCGGGTGACCCCGCAGCGAGCCGCCTCTTCGGCCAGGGCCCGCGTTCCATGATCATTGACGGACCGCGCGGTCGGTTCGTCGGAACCGATCCAGGAGGCGCAGTGGATCACCGCGTCGACGCCCTCGCAGCTGCCGCGCAGCGTCGCCGGGTCGGTGAGATCCCCGTACACCGTCTCGACGCCGGGCCCTTTGGCGGATGCGGCGAGGGCGGTCCGGTGGGTCATCAGACGCAGCCGGAGGCCGGGGGTGGCGCGGGCCGCGGCCACCACATGGCCGCCGATGAAGCCGGCCGCGCCGGTGATGAGTACGCGCGGTGTCATCACTGTCCCGCCCACCGGGGGTGCGCCGCGTCCTGCCGCGGGCCCGGGGATTCGAGGGTGCAGGCGAAGACCGGCCGGCCGTCCTGCGCCGCCGAGACGTGCACCGCGGTCGCCATGGGGTCGCCGGCCGGGACGGGCCGGGCCTCGACCCAGCAGGGGCGGTCGAGTTCCACGTACTGGAGGAAGTCGGTCCGCACCGACGTGGGGAGGAAGTCATGACCGGGGGTGACGGCGACCGCCGCCTGGCGGGCCGCCTCCAGCAGCAGAATGCCCGGCACATGGTCGTTGGGCCGGGCGAACAGCGTCGGATGTCCGGTGTCGAGCCGCAGCTGCCAGACGTTGTGCCGCGGCCCCGGCGCCAGTACGACATCGCGTTCATCGGCCCTGCCCACCTCGGCCGGTGCGACGGCGGGCAGGAGGGGTATCGGGGCGCCGATCGCGTCCCGCCGCCCGTTCCGCAGCTTCCGGTACGCCTCGGCCGAGGCGCAGCTGATACGCCCGCCTCCACTGGCGAGGACGGCGCCCAAGCGGTGCAGGAGCAGCTCGACGTGCATGGAGCCGATGTGCCGGCGGCCGCGCCGGATCCGGGAGCAGGACACATCCACCGTGATGTCCCAGGGCGCCTCGCCCAGGAGCAGCTGGTCGGGGTCGGAGACGTACGCGAGCTCCCACATCACGAACTGGTTCTCGAACGGCATGCCGAAGGCCGCATGCCCCAGGAGCATCGTCGTCTGCCGCATGGTCTCCGCGATCAGCAGCGGATCCTGGTGACGACCGGACACGGGGGCGAAGAAGCGGTGCGCCCGCGGCCACCGGGCCGATACCGAGAACTGGGTCTCGGTCTGCCGGGTCCAGCCGGTGGCGAAGATGTCCTCGGCGTCGGGCCGGTGGACCAGCCGCCGCAGGAAGTCGCCCTCCGGCTGTCTTCCCGTCGGCACCGTCCCGTCAGCTCCCGGGTATACGGCGACTCCGGCACGTCCGGCGCCGTCGGCGCCTTCGACGAATACCGAAACGCTGCGCGAGGTGAGCTGAACCATGAATATTCCTCCCAGAGGATGCATACCGGGAGGGCAGTCCGCCCCCGCAGTAAGATACTGACAGTTCGGTTTTCCTATCCAGCCATATCCCAGTGGCACTGACCACGCCACGACTGAGAGAGACTCGTAGCTGATGGCACAGCAGGCGCGCGCGATCCAGACTCGACGGTCGATCCTGGTGGCGGCCGCCGCCGTTTTCGATGAACGCGGCTACAGCAGCGCCACCATCAGTGAAATCCTCACGCGGGCCGGCGTGACAAAAGGTGCGCTCTATTTCCATTTCACCTCAAAGGAAGACCTGGCACTCGGGGTGATGGATGTACAGCTGGACGGCGATCCACTCCCTCCCCAGCTGACGAAGCTTCAGGAATTGGTCGATCAGGGAATGCTGCTCGCCCACCGGCTCCGCCACGAGCCGCTGGTACGCGCCAGCGTCGGGCTCGCCATGGACCAGGCGGTGGAAGGACTGGACCGGGGCACTCCGTTCCGTGCCTGGATAGACCGGCTCGAAAACCTGCTGGTCGCCGCGAAGAATCAGGGCGAACTCCTGCCACACGTCGACCCCCGCGAGACCGCCGAAATGCTGGCGGGCTCCTTCTCCGGCATTCAGGTCATGTCTCAAGCCCTGTGCAAGCGCGAGGACTTGGGGCGGCGGATCTCGGTACTTCTGCATTACGTGCTGCCGAGCATCTCGACCCCGTCCGTGCTGACCACGCTCGACATGGCCGAGGACCGGGGCAAACGCCTGGTCGGCCTCCTCGAATCGGTTCCCAGCCAGGCCGGCGCACCCGGCTGACGGGTGGGCGCGCGTACATGACGACCGAGTATCCGCCAAACGCCCAACACGGCATGCTCCTGGTCAACCTCACTGGACCGACCGTCGGCCTGCCCAGGACGACCGACTCGGCGCGCAAGTTACTGAAGCGGGCTGGCTACCGGCTGGACCTCGGCCCGGTCTGGCCGCACATGTTCCGGCATCGGTTCGGCAGCGCCGTCTTCGACGCCGCGGACGGCAACGCGCTGATCGCGCGGGATGCGGGCGGGTGGGCCTCGGCGCAGACCGTCGAGGAGGTCTACGGACACGTCGACGTCCACGTCACCGCATTGAACACCGTTTGGCGTGAGCAGAGTTGAGCTCGCCTCTACGCGCGCTGCCCGATCGCGGGCTCGGCCGGGCCGGACGGGACCGCCTCGAACTGCTGGAGGCCCTGGTCAACGGGCCGCACCTTGATCCCCTGTTCCGCGGTGACGTGCTGGACATCCCGCCCGATCACGAGAAGTACGGGTGGGGCTGCGCCATCCCCGAGTGCCTGCGCATCCGGGCGGGCGGCAACGGCTTCTGCACTGTGCACCGCAAGGAGTGAATCGACTGCCTGACACGAGATCCGCACGGCGCCACCCGGAGTGAGTTCCAGGACCGGAAGATCGCCGACCTTCAGGCACGCCTACTCGAACAACAGCCTCCGGCGTCCGTCCGCCCTCTCCGATCCCTCCAGAGACATCCGACCAGTACGACAAATAACTAGATGGAGGGAAAGTCGATTCGTCCACTTACTCCACCATTCTGCACATGTCACATTCCATGATATGAAGAAGATCACCGCACTCGTGTCACCTGTCGCGGCAGCGACCATGCTCCTCGTCGGCTTCGCCGCCCCGGCCCAGGCGGGTCCGTACTGGAACAAGAGCGCCAAGTGCAACGCGACCGATCCTGATGGTCGGCACGTCCCCACCCGCGTCGGCAACGGCGAACTGGGCTGGAACCACTTCTCCGGCAAGCACAACATCAAGAAGTGCGCAATCGTCGACATCCCGATCCAGGGGAACGTCGACGACGTACAGGGCGCCAACATCCAGTACTGGGGATGGGCCTCAAACCGGGCCTACGGGCGCGTGAAACTCATCGTCAAGGTGCGGTACGCGCGCAAGACGGACGACGGAAGGTACGACGCGGGACGCGGCAACGTGATCGGTGTGATCACCGCGTACTGCAACGGCATGCAGAAGTGTCCAAACTGGGTGAATGAATAACCTCGTGAGCGAAGACGACCGAGAGATCGAAGACCTTCAGGTGGAAGTAGCCGACCTCCTGTTGAACTTCGTCTACGCGCCGCTGCTGGAGGACCAGCACGTACGCGGGATTCTGCCCGCACCCTCGGATGCACCGGCAGTGCGGGCCGTCCTCGGGGACAGGAGTGAGTGCTCGCCGGACCGGCTGACTGCGTACGAGATCCCGCTCCGCCGGGGAGAGGAGCTGCGTACCGCGCACGATGTCGTCGCCTTGCTCCGCGCTGTGCACACCGGTACGCACATCTACCCGGGAAACAGGGTCACTTCCACCATGGGGATGGACCTGTATCTGGTCGATCCGGAGCAAGTGAAGGAAGCCCCGTTCACCACAGACGACTGGTCCGCGACCTTGCTACGGTGCCTGGCCCGTCCGTCCACGGGGCGGGCCAGGGCACATCTGCGCGGGTTCCTCTTTCGCAACGACGGCCTGCTGCGCCTGTACATGGACAGCGACGAGATCCCTGGCGTGATCGCCGCAGACGTGCGGCCTGGCGGTGCGCTGACCGCACTCCTGGCAGCGCTACCGTCCTTGCTCGGCGAGGAGTGGAGGACGTCCGACGCCGCGGACGACCCGCACTGCCGATATCTGGTGAACCTCACCGACTGGTGAGCCGCCCCGATCCGAACGTGGGGCAGCTCAAAGGATCGGTGGGCGGCCCAACCGGGTCATGCGCCACGCCGTGCGCCACTTCATCGCCTTACGCGGAGGACACGACGTCCGCACACCCTCGGCAAAACCGCCCCACCATGCCCGCAGCCCGGCCACGGACCGGGTACGTGCCGTGGTCAGAAGGACCCACACGCCGAGGTAGACCGGAACCAGCGGCCAAGGCAGCCGACGGCGCGCCAGCCACACCCGATTCCGCGCCGTGAACCGGTAGTAGACCGCATGCCGCGCCGGGGACGTCGCCGGATGCTGAAGGACGAGCTCGGGCTCGTACAGAATCTTCCATCCTTCATCGAGCGCACGCCACGCCAGGTCGGATTCTTCATGCCCGAAGAAGAATTCCCCAGCCCACAGCCCGGTCTCCCTCAGCATCGGCATGGAGAAGGCGTGCCCACCACCGAGGAATGCGGTCACCAGCCCACGACGCATCGGATCATCGGCGCGCAGCCGAGGAACCCATCGTCGCTCGGTGTACCCGTATTCATCGGCGACCCGGAATCCAACGATTCCGAGCTTCGGGTCCGACGCGAAGAGCTGCTGGACCCTTCGGAACACGTCCGCGTCGATCAGCAGACCGTCGTCGTCCAGCTCGATGACGACATCGACCTCACCAGAGTCGCGCAGCATCTCCAGGCCGACGTTGCGGCCTCCCGGGCAGCCCAGGTTCTCCTCCAGCGGGACCTTGGTCACGTTCTCCGCCACGTCCACGTCCACGAGGGGTGCCGAATTACCGATCAACATTACCCGTGTCGCCGGCACATCCTGCTTCTCCACCGAAGCAAGCAGAGCCGCCAGCTCCCGCGGGCGCGTGCCCATGGTCACGATGACGACTCCGATACGCGGCAACGACATAGCGGCAAACTCCAGTGGTCGGCGGAGTGCCGATGCTAGCGTCGCGCGACGTGGCCGCCTCACCACCTCACACACATGTCCACGACGTACTACCGCACGTCCAACAGCATGCCGGGCGTCCCGAGGCTGGAAAACACGAGGAGACGGACCTGTCCTGGCGGGCGCTCGACGCGGGCTGGAAGATCCTCTACGAGCCCGGTCTGCTGCTCCAGCACCCCAAGACCTCCCGGCCAGACACTCCGTCTACTACCGGATGACGGCCCGCAACCGGGTCTGGCTGGCCCGCCGCAACCTGCCGGTGCCCCTGGTCCCGGCCTATCTGGGCACCTGGACCCTCCTCACCGTGGCCCGCACCCGGTCGGCCACCGGGCTGCGGGCCTGGGCGGGCGGCTTCGCGGAGGGCGTCCGTACGCCGTGCGGGCCGCGGCGGCCCATGCGGTGGCGCACGGTGTGGCGGATGACGAAACTGGGACGGCCGCCGGTCATCTGACCCGCCGGCGCAGAAGGGGCGTGCGCCGCTTCTGCGTCCCCGACCCCGACGGCCGTGTGATCAAGGTGCTGAGCTGTCGCCGACGGGCGCCGCCACCGTTGCGCCACCGCCGTCGCCGCCGTACGGCAGGATCCGCCGCAGAAGCCCCCTGGGGTGGCCCCGCCTGCGCCATTCCCTGGGGTAGCCGATGGAGACCTCCTCGAAGCGGACCCCGTCGTACCAGGTCGTCCGGGGAATGTGCAGATGGCCGTAGACCACGGCCGCCACATTGAAGCGCCGGTGCCAGTCGGCGGTGAGCTCCGTGCCGCACCACTGGGCGAACTCGGGGTACGTCAGGACGGCCATCGGCTCCCGGACCAGGGGCCAGTGGCCGGCGACGACCAGCGGAACCTCCGGATCATGTGCGGCGAGGCGCCGCTCCGTCTCCGCCACCCGCGCCCAACACCAGGCGTCCCGGCTCGGGTACGGGTCGGGGTGCAGCAGGAACTCGTCGGTGCACACCACCCCCGTCCCGTGCGCGTACGCCAGGGACTCCTCCTTGGTCGTCGTGCCCGGCGCCCGGAAGCTGTAGTCGTACAGCAGGAACACGGGCGCGATCGCCACCGGCCCTTCGGGGCCGGGCCACAGCGGGTACGGGTCCTCCGGAGTGGACACCCCGAGGCTCCGGCACAGCTCGACCAGGTGCTCGTACCGTTCCTGGCCCCGGAGCTGGACCGGGTCCTGTCCGGTCGTCCACAGCTCATGGTTCCCCGGGGTCCAGATCACCCGGGCGTAGCGGCCCGCCAGCAACCGCAGCGCCCACTCCACGTCCTCGATCCGTTCCGCGACATCACCGGCGACGATGAGCCAGTCCTCGTCCGAATCGGGCCGCAGCGACTCGACGACGGGGCGGTTGTCCGCCATCCCGACGTGAAGGTCGCTCACCGCGAGCAGAGACCCATGTTTCCCAGAGGCGCGATCGGACATGGACAATCCTTCCCGAGGGGTGACTGGACAAGATCGTGCCCCATGACCGGGCCCGGCACATCGGCCTCCGCCCGGTTGACACGTGTGTGTGACAGGGGTTTCCCGCGATTGCGGCGGCGATCCCGGGGCCGGTACCCCTGCCGGCCGGTCCGCAACGGCTCGTGGGCGGGGCTTCATACGGCGCGGCGACCACCGGCAGCGGATCACGGCCGTCTTCGCTCAGGCGGGTGATCTAGGACCGGCGCAGCCCCGCCACCGGGCATAGCGCCGCCCCTGACGTGGAACATCCATGCATGACCGAAAGTGCGAGCCCCCGTTCCTCGACTCCTCGGATCACTGTGCTGAAGGTGCAGCCCGGTGATCCGCCCTTCCGCCTCGTGGAGATCGACGGGGAGGTCGTCGGCGCGGCGACGTCGATGACGGACGTGCTCGCCCTCGCCGCGGCCGCGGGCATCACGGTCCACGATCTCGATGACCTGGAGATGATCCGGTGGGTGAGCGGCGGCAAATTCCACTGGAGGCTGCACTGAGTGCGGCCCGTGGTCGCGCGGCGCGGCGGCACCGACCGTCCTCGTTCCGGCCTCGCCGCCCCTACCGGGTCCGTCCGGTGCCCGGAACTGACGTGTCCGCGCGGTAGAGATCGTCCCCGGGTCTCCTCCAGGCGCAGACGGTGCTGTTGTCGGCTGCAAAGAGCCGGCGGCCCTGTGGATCACTCCACAGGGCCGCTGGACTGCTGAGCACTCGGCAGGATTCTCCGAGCACTCCTGCGAAACCGCCACCGGAACCCTGCTGCGGCAGTTGGTGCGGGCTGCCGGACCGCTCAATGTGCTCCAGATCGGCTGTCCGGACGAGTCGTGCACCGCCGGGCTCGCGGCGGCCATGAGCGAGAACGGGCGGGGCCGGGTCATCTGCTGCGAGCCGGATGCCCAACGCGCCGAGGCCGTCGCGGCCACGGTCGAGAAGGCCGGACTCGGACAGTACGCCCAGGTGCGGGTGGGCAGTCCCGAGCGGCTGCTGGCGACCGTGCCCGGGCGGGTCGATCTGCTGTTGCTCGATGGTCCGCCGGAGTCCTTCCTCGCGCTGCTGAAACTGGTGGAACCCAGGATGCTGCCGGGTGCCGTGGTGGTGGCTCATGGAGTGCGAGCCGTGTCGGCGCGGTGCGCGGAGTTCCTCGCCCATGTCCGGGTCTCCGGCAGCGGCTATGTGTCGCTGCCTCTTTCCTTCGACGGCGGTGTGGAGATGGCCGTCCGCGCCGCATGACGAGTTCGCGCATCCACCTCCAGGAGTGCCATGTCCCTGCGTCCGTTCAACCCGGAGTTCCTGCCCGAGGGGCATCCCGACAAGATCGCCGTCCCGCCCCGCCGCACCGCCTCGGGCGCTGTGTGGCGGGGGCTGGTGCGCTACATCCTGCTGCCGTCGTACCGGGGCCTGGTGGCCCTCTGTTCCCCGCATGTGGCCGGGCCCTGGCATCCGGAGTTCGGTCCCCTGTGCGGTCCGCCGCAGCAGGACCCGCCCGGCTACAGGGTGTTTCGAGCCGGCCTTGAGAGGCGGCCGGAAGCCTGGCCGGGACATCCCACTCCGCCCGTTCCCCCAGAGAATCGAGGAGATCTGTGATGATCGACGCACGGCTGGTCGGTACCTGGACCACGCAGTTGGACGACGACGGGAAGATGGTCCCCGGGCTCGTCTGCTTCTCGGCGGACGGCTCGGTCGTCTCCACCCAGCTCAACACGAAGAACATCGGCCTGGGCTCCTGGCGTGCTACGGGCCCGGACGGTTTCGAGTACGGCTTCCGCATCCTGGCCGCCGACCCCGATGGCAATCACGTGGGGGAGGCGCATGTCCGGGTGTCGGGCGAGTTCGTCTCGGACACCGAGTGGCAGGGCACCGGCGGCGCCGAGTTCTTCGACCCGCAGGGCACCAAGCTGCGCGGGCACGCGGGCTCCAAGGTGACCGCCGGCAAGTTCGGCATCGACGACTGATGCGTGCGGCGGCGCTGCGGGACCGGCTCGACGGCGACCTGGTTCTGCCTCACGAGGTGGGCTTCGCTCTGGCCCGACAGCTCCAGAACACCGAGTACGACACGATCGAGCCGTACGCCGTCGTGTACTGCGCCTCCGAACGGGATGTCGCGCTGTGTGTGCGCCACGCCCGGGAGCACGGGGTGCGGCCGCACATCCGGGGCGGCGGCCACAGCTTCAACGGCTGGTCGACCGGTGCGGGGCTGGTCGTCGACCTGTCCCGGATGAACCACGCCGTGGCCGAGGGGCCCGTGGTGCGGCTCGCGGCGGGTGTCCAGTCGTTGGACGCGCTCGACGCCCTGCGGTCCCAGGGGCGGCAGATCGTCACCGGAACGTTTCCCACAGTCGCCGCGGGCGGATTCCTGACCGGCGGCGGGATCGGCTGGCAGACGCGGCGGTTCGGACTGGGCAGCGACCGGATCACCGCGGCTCGCGTCGTACTCGCCAACGGCCGGACCGTCCGCTGCTCGCCCACCGAGGAACCCGATCTCTACTGGGCGCTGCGCGGTGGCGGCGGAGGCACCTTCGGGGTGGTCACGGAGTTCGAGGTGCACCCGATCGACGCGCCGGTGATGACCGGCTTCGAGACGCTGTGGGCGTACGACGACGCCGTGGAGGTGCTGACGGCCTGGCAGGAGTGGGCCGTCGACGGCCCCGACGAGCTCGGCACCTCGCTGGTGGTGCTGCCGGGCATGTTCGGGCCCGGCGGGCGTCCCGTGGTCAAGGTCTGGGGTGTGCACCTGGGCCCGGACGAGGCGTTGCGCGCCGGGCTGGACGAACTGGCGGAACGGGCCGGGAGCAAGCCGCTGAGCCGGACCGTCGGTGCGCGGGGAGGGTATGCCGAGGTGATGCACGAGGCGCTGTGCGGCTCGAAGACCGTGGCCCAGTGCCGTCGTACCGGAACCGGTCCCGAGGCTGAGGGGCACCGGCATCCGTACACCCGGCAGAGCTACCGGCTGACCCGCCGGGCCGCGACCCGGGCGGAGTCGGCGGCACTCCTGGACGCCTGGGATCCCGAGCTCGACGCGGCGGGCCAGGAGCGCTATCTGCTGTGCATCGCGCTGGGTGGTGCGGCGAGCCGGGTGCCGGGCACCGCGACCGCCTATGCCCACCGGGACGCACGGTTCCTGATCGGCTATCAGTTCGCCTGCCGCGAGGTGGCGGCGGACCCGGCGGCGCCGGCGCGACTGACCGCGCTGGCGGACCGTGCGGCGACGGCACTCGAACCGCTCGCCTGCGGCTCGTACATCAACTTCCCCAGCTCACGGGTGGACGGGGACTGGGAGACGGAGTACTTCGGCGCGAACCGTCTCCGGCTGCGCGCCGTGAAGCGGGCCTACGACCCGGAGGACTTCTTCCGGCACGCGCAGAGCATCGGCCACCGTGCCCCGACGACGACCGAGGTGGAGTCATGAGGACGGATCTGCGGAACAAGGTCGTACTGGTCACCGGCGCCTCCTCGGGCATCGGCCGGGCCACGGCCGTGGCGTACGGGGAGGAGGGCGCGAGGGTCGCGATCACGTACCACAGCGATGAGGACGGAGCCCGGGAGACGGCGCGGCTGGTGACCGAGGCGGGCGGGACACCACTGGTGGTGCGCTACGACCTCGCAGACGAGCGGTGCATACGGGACGCGGTGGGGCGGGTCGCCGAGGAGTGGGGCGGCATCGATGTGCTGGTGGCCAACGCGGTGGTCTGGAGCGAGGCGATCCCGCGGCCCGGGCAGCCGGTGCCGCACTTCGAGGACGTACCGGCGAAGCAGTGGCAGGAGGTGCTGCGCACGTCCGTCGACGCCGTGTTCCACACGCTTCAGGCCGTGCTGCCGTGGATGCGCGGGCGGCCGTGGGGCCGGGTCGTGCTGCTCGGCGCGGGCCTCGCGGACACCGGCAAGGCCGGGGCGGGGGCGTACGGCGCGGGCAAGTCCGCGTTCTTCGGGCTGATGCGCAGCCTGGCCTGGGAGCTGGGACCCGACGGGATCCTGGTCAACATGGTGGTGCCGGGGCAGACCAGCACCGAGACCGTGCGGGCGCATGTGCCCCCGGGCTTCCTGGAGGAGAAGGGCAAGACCCTGCCGTCGGGCCGGATGTCCGCACCCGAGGACGTGGCCCGGGCTGTCGTCTTCCTCGGCTCGGCCGCCAACGGCAACACCAACGGCGAGACGCTCCGCGTGACGGGCGGCGCCTGACGGGTCCGATCAGCGCCCCCGTGGTACCGGGCCCCGTCGCCTTCCGGAGGAATCCTGGAAAGCGACGGGGCCCGTCCCATTTCCGCGCCGGTGCCCGCGCCCGGTGTCGAGTTGTCCTCGACGGTGCTTCGAGAGGTCCGGGCCACCGTGTGGGGTATGGAGATTCGTAGCCTCGACGGCGATGAGCCGGCGACCATCGCCGCATTGCTTCCCGGGTTCCGGGAGACCATGAGCCTGGAGCTGCCCGGTGATCCGCCAGTGACGGAGGCCCTGCTGGCGCGGCTGTTCCAGCGGCGGCACGGGACCGAGCGGATCGTGCTCGTCGCGTACGACGGCGGCACCCCGGCCGGGGTGCTGAAGCTCGGGCTCGACCTGGGGGATCCGAGCGGGCCGGGGCACGGTTCGCTGTGGGTGTTCCCCGGCTTCCGGCGGCGTGGTGCCGGGCGGGCCCTGGCGGCCGCGGGGCTGGCGGCGCTGCGGGAGCGGGGACGGGATCTGCTGCTGGCCGACGCTCCCAGGGCAGCGGCCGGTGAGCGCTTCGCGGCGGAGCTCGGCGCGGAACTCATCGGCAAGAGCGTGCGCCATCGGCTGCGTCTGACCGGGCCCGCCCGTGGGGTGATTCAGGCCGCGGCGGGCCGGCCGGTCCCCGGGTACCGGCTGGTGGCGTGGCAGGGGTCCTGCCCCGACGACCTCGTGGAATCCTATGCGCGGGCCTGGAGCGCGCTGGAGGAACGGGTCAACGGCCAGGCCCGGGTGCGGCGTCCCTCCGCCGACGACGTACGGGCGCGGGAGGCCGAGGCGGAGCGGGCCGGGCATCTGCCCCATGTGGTGGCGGCGCTGCCCGAGCACGGCACCGCGATCGTCGCGTACGCCACCGTGTTCGTGCGCAGCAGTCCGATGGCGGACGTCGGCGAGACGCTGGTGCTGCCGCAGCACCGGCGGCGTGGTCTCGCCACCTGGCTGAAGGCCGAACTGCTGCTCGGGGCTGCCCGGGAGAACAGCCGTCTCGCGCTGGTCCAGGTCTTCAACGACACCGCCAATACGGCCGTGGTCGCGCTCAACCGCAAACTCGGCTTCGAGGCCGACTCCCACTGGTCGACGTACGCGCTCAAGGCCTGAGCGGTCACCCTCCCCTGATCCTCCCCTTGTTCAAGAGCCGAGCCGAGAGGACCCCATGACCACCGTGACCCCCGCCGGGCAGCGCACGCGCAACGCCGAGCTGGTCCGCCAGCTGTACGGGACGCTCTACCGCGAGCGCCGCCTCGCGCAGGCGGGCCGCTTCTTCCACGCCGACTTCGTCGAGCACGACCCGGCGGGCTGGCGGACGTCGGACCGTGAATTCCCGGAGCTGCGCGCGGGTATCGACCACCTGGTGGCCGACAACGACCGGGTGATGCTCTTCGCGACTTGGGCCGGACGCACCCGATCGGGCGCCGAACTCCGGCTGCACACCGCCGAGTTGTACCGTCTGCGGGACGGCAGGGTCGCCGAGCACTGGAACGTGGTCGACCGGGACGTGCTCGCCGCGCACGGCGTGGACGACGGGCCGGAACAGAGCGGCCGGCCGGCCGCCCCCGGTCTGCACGGCCCGCACAGCGACACCGAGCGGGCCAACGCGGATCTGGTGCTCGGCGCGTACCGCGACGTCTTCAGCGAGCACCGGCTGGACCTGGCCGAGCGCTACTACCACCAGGACTACCGGCACCACAACATGCGTACGGACGCGGTGCCGGACGGGCTCGACGCGTTCAAGGCGTTCTTCGCGGACAACATCGCCGCCTTTCCCGACCTGGTCACCACAGTCGACCACATCGTCGCCGCCGACGACCGGGTGATGGTCTTCGTCACCTGGACCGGCACGCTCACCGGCGCATGGAGCGGGGGCGGCCCCTCCGGGCTGCCGCTTCAGATGCGCACCTGCGACCAGTTCCGCATCGAGCGCGGCAAGGTCGCGGAGCACTGGGAGGTCGTGGACTACCTGGCCCTGGGGCGGGCCGGGCTGCCGACCCCGTGAGCAGGACCGACGTCCGTTCCGAGAGCCGATGTCCGACGCCGATATCCCAGAGAGGGACTGTGCGATGACCACCGCTTCCGATCCTTCCGACAGTGCACCCGTACTGATCGTCGGCGGCAGCCTCGTCGGGCTGTCCACCGTCCTGTTCCTCGCCCGGCACGGGGTCCGGTGCACCATGGTGGAACGCCATCCCGGCACGTCCATCCATCCAAGGGCCGTCGGCTACTATCCCAGGACCGGGGAGCTGCTGCGGCAGGCCGGCGTCGAGGACGCGGCCGTACGGGAGGCGGCGGGGTTCGCCACCCACCGCACTCGTGCCGGGGTGACCTCGCTGGCGGGGCAGGTGCTGTTCAGCAAGGAGGAGCTGGAGGGCGACGACGACCTGGGCGACCTCACCCCCTCCCGGCTGCTTCTGCTGCCGCAGGACCGGCTGGAGCCTCTGCTTCGGGACCGGGCCATGGAGCTCGGCTCCGACCTCAGGTTCGGTACGGAGCTGTTGTCCTTCGCGGAGGACCCGGAGGGGGTGACCGCCGTCCTCGGTGACGACGCCGGCACCCGTACCTTCCGCAGCTCCTATCTGGTGGCCTGCGACGGGCCGCGCAGCACCGTGCGGGAGGCGCTGAAGGTGCCCCGACAGGGGCGCGGGGTGCTGTCCCGGCATGTGAGCATCGCGTTCGGCGCGGATCTGCGCCCGGTGCTCAAGGAGCGCCGTTACAGCGTGGTCCATGTGAAGAATGACCAGGTCACCGGCATCCTCGTACATGACGACACATTGACCGGGGGCACGCTGATCGTCGGGTACAGGCCCGAGGACGGCGAGAGTCTGGAGGACTTCACCGACGGCCGCTGCGCCGAGCTGGTGGGGGCGGCCGTAGGAGCGCCCGGGGTCGAGGTGACGATCCGTTCGCGCTTCCCCTGGGACATGGCGGAGCAGGTGGCCGAGGACTTTGTGCACGGGCGGGTGCTGCTCGCCGGGGACGCGGCGCATGTGGTGCCGCCGACCGGGGGTTACGGAGCCAACACCGGTATCGCCGACGCCCACAACCTCGCCTGGAAGCTCGCCCTGGTGGTCGATGGCGTCGCGGGTGCCGGCCTCGTGGAGACGTACGACGCCGAGCGGCGACCCGTGGCGAGCTACACGGCCGAGCAGGGGTCCCTCCAGCTCGCCCTGCGTTCCGGCACCGCCACCCCGGAGCAGCGGGCCGCCGTCGCGGACGCCGTGACGGTGACGTCGGGCCAGGCGTACCGCTCCGCCGCGGTCGTCGCGGAGCCGGGCGGCGCGGATCTTCCCGTCGCCTCCGATCCGCGGGCGCTGCACGGGGAGCCGGGGACCCGGGCGCCGTACGCGATGCTGTCGCGGGGCGGCGAACCCGTCTCCACGCTTGACCTGTTCGGGCGCGACTTCGTCCTGCTGACCGGGGAGCGCGGCCGCGAGTGGATCTCGGCCGCCGTCTCCGCCTCCGCCGGGCTGGGCCTGAAACTCATTGCCCGCCGGGTGGTGCCGGGCACGGGCGGCGGGGCGGGCACGCTGGCCGATCCGGACGGCACCTTCTGCGAGCGCTACGGCGGTCTGCGCCCCGAAGGGGCGGTCCTGGTACGGCCCGACGGTGTCGTCGCATGGCGGTCGCCGGGCGCGGACCCAGGGGGCGAGGAGACCGCGGTGCTCACGGCGGTACTGCGGAAAGTTCTCGTACGGGGATCCCGTACGGGGCAGAGGTAGCGGACCGGGGTCCGCGGCGGGTCGTCGCCGCGGGCCCTTCCCGTGCGCTCGCCGGACGGTCAGGCGGAGCCGGAATCCTGCTGCAACTCGCCCACGGAGTCCACGTACTTGATGAGCAGGCGGGCGAATTCGAGCCGCTCCTCCTCCGGCCAGTCCTGGGTGATGCGCTCGAAGGCCGCTCGCTGGTGGTGGCGGAAGCGGGCGAGCGTCTCACGCCCCTCCGGGGTGAGCTGGAGGATCGTGCGGCGGCCGTCCCGCTGTGAGGCCGCGCGGATCAGATAGCCGGCGGTGATGCAGTCGGAGACCATCCGGCTCGCCACGGAGGGGTCGACGGCGAGTCGCTCGCCCACGACACCGACGGTGATTTCCTGGCCCTCCTGGTCGGGCCCGTCCTGGACGATATTGAGGACCAGCGTCCTGGTGAAGTCCTTGCGGGACACCTGCTTCTCGACATTCAGGACCTGCGCACGCCGCAGCCGGGAGAAGGCGGGGCCGACAGCGTCGAGTGGATCCGCTGCCCGCGGCGGGGGCTGAGTCGATGTGTCCATGTCCGCATTCTAAGCGAGTTGATTACGACGGACGAGCATCTGTATGCTCTCAATCCACTGCATGACTTTAAGCACATACCTGTAAGCAAACATGTATTGCTCGTCCATTGGAGGACCCATGCCCCATCCCGTGCCCCCCGAGTCCGATCGCGACTTCGAGATCGCCTACGACACCGACGTCGACTTCGACGTGCTGATCGTCGGCGGCGGCCCCGTCGGCATGCTGCTCGCCGCGGAACTCCGCATCGCCCGCGTCCGGGCGATCGTGCTCGAACGGCTGCCCGAGCGCACCCCGCACTCCAAGGCCTTCGGGCTGCACGCCCGTTCCCTGGAGTCGCTCGACCGGCGCGGCCTGCTCAAACGGTTCCGCGAGGGCGCCCGCTCCTGGAACAACGGTCATTTCGCCGGCCTCGACGAGTGGGTCGACTTCTCCACCCTCGACAGCGCGCACGGCTACGCCCTGCTCTCCGAACAGACCAGGACCGAACGCCTGCTGGAGGAGCGCGCCGCCGAGTTCGGCGCCGAGATCCGGCGGGGTCACGAGGTCACCGCGATACGCCAGGACGCCGACAGCGTCGAGGCCGAGGTGACCGGCCCCGACGGCACCTACACCGTGCGTGCCCGGTTCGCCGTGGGCTGTGACGGCGGTCGCAGCCTGGTCCGCCAGGAGGCCGGCATCGCCTTCCCCGGTACCGGCGGCCGGGTCACCGCCCGGCTCGGTGATGTGATCCTCGCCGACCGCGAGAACGCCCCCATGGGCATGGAGCGCACCGAACGCGGCCTGCTGTTCTGCGTGCCGCTCGACGACACCTACCACCGGGTGTCCACGTTCGAGTTCGAGGCGGAGCGGGAGGCCGGCGCGGAACTCACCCTGGACGAGCTGACCGCGAGCCTGCGCGAAATCTGGGGCAACGACCTCGGTGCGCACTCGCCACGCTGGCTCTCCGTCTTCACCGACTCCGCGTGCCAGGCCGACCGCTACCGCGAGGGTCGGCTGCTGATCGCCGGCGACGCCGCCCACACCCACTTCCCGGTCGGCGGCCAGGGCGTCAACCTCGGCCTCCAGGACGCCTTCAACCTCGGCTGGAAGCTCGCCGCCGCGGTGCACGGCTGGGCTCCCGAGGACCTGCTCGACAGCTACGACCGCGAGCGCCAGGCGCCGGCCCGCAAGGTACTGGCCAACACCCGGGCGCAGATCGCGTTGATGAACCCGGACCCGTATGTCACCCCGCTGCGCGAGCTCTTCACCGACCTCATGCGCAAGGAGCAGGTGAACCGGTACCTCGCCGAGATGCTCAGTGGCGTCACTGTCCGCTACCCGATCGACGGCACCGAGCACCGGCTGCTCGGCGACTTCGCCCGCGACCTGGAGCTGAAGACCGAGGACGGCGTCCGGCCCCTGCCCAAGTACATGAAGCGTGGCACCGGCGTGCTGCTCGACCTGACCGGCGACGCGCAGATCAGCCAGGTGTACGAGAAGTGGGCCACGGGCGTTTCCTGGGCAGGCCGGCTCCAGCACGTCCGGGCGGAGTGCGCCCAGGAGCCGCAGCTGGCCGGTCTGCTGGTCCGCCCCGACGGCTATGTCGCCTGGGCCACGGACCGGGACATGCCGGAGGCGGAGTTGCGGGAGTCACTGACCGCAGCCGTCACCACCTGGTTCGGCACCGTCTGACGAAGGGGCCCGAGATTGGCGGGAGGGGGTACGTCCCTTCGGCCGACGTGGCACCTCCCCCACCCCCCACACACAGCTTGCACGCGAGAGGACGAAGTGAGCAATCCCCCCTGGTCGCAGGAGTTATTGGAAAAGAGCGACCTGATCACCCCCATGGCCATCAGAGTGGCCGCCACCCTGCAACTGTCGGACCACATGGCCGCCGGAGCGGTCACGGTCGAGACGCTGGCCCGTGCGGCGAGCGTGGACGCGACCGCTCTGGGCCGCCTCCTCGGCCACCTGGTGAACGCCGGGATCTACCGCCCCCTCCCCCAAGGGGGCTACGAGCCGACCGAGCTCGGTGCCCTGCTGCGCCACGACGTCCCGGAGTCGGGCCGTGACTGGCTCTGCCTGGACGGCCCGACCGGCCGGGGCGAGGCCGCGGTGTTCCGCCTGCTCGACGCGGTGCGCTCCGGCGCACCCGTCTACTCCGCGCTGTACGGGCAGGAGTTCTGGACGGACGTCGAGTCGGACGGCGCGCTCGCGGAGGCCTTCGCCCGGCGGATGGCAGCGAGCATGCGCTGGGTCGTCCCCGAGCTGCTGGCCCAGGGCGACTGGCAGGCCGTACGGCATGTCGTCGACGTGGGCGGCGGCAGCGGCGACCTGCTCGTGGCCGTGGTCGACGCCACCCCGGGCGCGCGGGGCACCCTGCTCGACCTGGAGGGGCCCGCGGCGGCGGCCGAGCGGGACTTCGCGGCCGCCGGCCTCCAGGAGCGCTGCCGTGCGGTGGTCGGCAGCTTCTTCGATCCGCTGCCCGCCGACGGCGATGTGTATCTGCTGTCCAATGTCCTGCTCAACTGGCCCGACGACCGGGCGCGCGAGATCCTTCGGCGCTGCGCCGAGGCCGTCCGTCCGGGCGGCCGGGTCATGGTTCTCGAGGGCCTGCTCGACGTACAGACCGACCAGACCGATCTGGACCTGCGGATGCTCGTCTATCTGGGCGGGCGGATGCGCACCACCGAGCAGCTGCGCGAGCTGGCGGCCGAGGCCGGGCTCTCGCTGCACCGAGTGGTCGGCCTGGGACCGGTGCGCTCGCTCGTCGAACTCACACCGGCCTGATCCGGCTCGTTCCCCTACCCGCACGCCGTAACGCGCGCAAGTGAACCCCCTGTCGTGCACGCCAAGGGAACCCCCGTAGTGCACGCGAGAGAAACGCCAGAAAGAGGAGTACGTCCATGCGCATCGTCCGACACCACGAATTCGGCGCCCCTTCGGTGCTGCGGCTCGAAGAGGCCGACACCCCTGTCCCCGGTCCCGGCCAGGTGCTGATCCGCACCGAGGCGGTCGGGGTCAACTTCGCCGAGTGCCAGCGCCGTCAGGGCATCCCGGTCGGCGGTCCCGCCACACTTCCCGGCTCGCCCGGCGGTGATGTCGCGGGCGTCGTGGAGCAGGTCGGCGACGGCGTCGACCAGGTCGGAGTTGGTGACCGGGTGGTCACCGGTGTCGCCCACGACGGATACGCCGAGTACGTCGTCACCCAGGCCGGCTGGCTGTTCGCCGTCCCCGAGGGGATCGACGCCGGCCAGGCCACCTCGCTGCCCATCCCCGGCCAGACCGCCTACCACGTGATCGTCACGGCGGCGAAGCTCCAGCCCGGCGAGTCCGTACTGATCACCGCCGCCGCGGGCGGTATCGGCCATCTGCTGGTCCAGATGGCCAAGACGCTCGGCGCGGGGCAGATCATCGCCGCGGCCCGCGGGGCGGAGAAGCTGGCCTTCGCCGCGTCGCTCGGCGCCGACGTCACCGTCGACTACGGCGAGGACGGCTGGGACGAGAAGGTCCGCGCCGCGACCGGCGGCCGGGGCGTGGACGTCGCTCTGGAGACCGTCGGCGGGGACGTGCTCACCAAGTCCGTGAATCTCACCGCCCAGTTCGGGCGGACGGTGGTGTATGGCGCTGCAGGTGGCGAGCTGCCGGCCATCGAGGTCGGCGACATCTTCGACAACCGCATCGTCATGGGCTTCAGCATGTGGGGCGTGATGGGCGAGAAGCCGGACGTCATGGCCAAGGGCGCCCGGGAACTGCTGGACATGGTGGCCTCCGGCAAGGTCCGTCCCGTCGTCCACGCCGAGCTGCCGCTGAAGGACGCCGCGGCCGCGCACGAGCTGATGGAGTCGCGCTCCCAGCTCGGCCGTGTCGTGCTCGTTCCCTGACCATCTTTCACCCAATGCATCGAATCATCTATGTGTAATTGACAGGTACGTGCTAGACAGCATGTAATTGCTGTCGGTAAACCACTCCATGCAACCCGGATCCCTGGGCGGAGCCGCGCGACGATTCGTCCGCAGCTCGACAACACCTCCTAGTTGGGAGAACACCATGCGCATCGTCCGCCACCACGAGCACGGGGCCCCCTCGGTGCTGCGTGTCGAAGAGGCGGAGAAGCCGCAGCCCGGACCGGGCGAAGTGCTGATCCGCTCCGAGGCCGTCGGCGTCACGTTCGCCGAGGTCCAGCGCCGTCAGGGCATCCCGATCGGCGGCCACGCCACGCTGCCCGGCGCCCCCGGCGGCGATGTCGCCGGCGTCGTCGAGGCACTCGGCGAGGGCGTCACCAACGTCAGCGTCGGGGACCGTATCGTCGTCGACGTCGACCACAGCGCCTACGCCGACTACGTGACCGCCGACGCCGCCTGGGCCATCACCATCCCGGACACCATGGACGCCGCCGAGGCGACCCTGCTGCCCAGCCCGGCCCAGACGGCGTACCACGCCATCAAGGAGTCCGGTCAGCTCAAGCCCGGTGAGTCGATCCTGATCGACGCCGCCTCCGGGGGTGTCGGCCACCTCGCCGTGCAGATCGCCAGGGCGATGGGTGCCGGCAAGGTGATCGCCACCGCCAGCACGCAGGCCAAGTTGGACTTCGTCCGTGACCTCGGTGCCGACGTCACGATCAACTACACCGACGACGACTGGGACGAGCAGGTCCGGGCCGCGACCGAAGGCCGCGGGGTGGACGTGGTCCTGGAGACCGTCGGCGGCGACATCCTCACCAAGAGCGTCGCCCTCACCGCCCAGTTCGGCCGGCTGGTCTTCTACGGCTCGGCCAGCGGTGACATCCAGCCCGTCCACCCGCTGATGCTCAGCCGGATGAAGACCGTGGCCGGATTCGCCCTCTACGCCATGCTCTACAACAAGCCCGAGGCCATCGCCACGGGACAGCGCGACCTGCTCGACATGATCGCCACCGGCAAGGTGCGCCCGATCATCCACGAGCGGCTCGGTCTCGACGAAGCCGTCAAGGCACACGAACTGATGGAGGCCCGGGCCCAGCTCGGCAAGGTCGTCCTCGTCCCCTGACGCGGGACCGGCGACCCGCCGTCTCCCGACCGACGTGGCCGGTCACGATCATCCCCCGCTCGGGGCCGGCCACCCGCCGTACGGCACGCGAGGCACTCGTGCCGTACGGCGCACCCCACCACAGACCACAGCGATCCCCTGACGGATCCCACGCCGCAGACGACGCCGGCCGACCACGGCCGGCGGGACGGGGATGGCACCCACTCCAGCCCGAAAGGCGAATCACCGTGCCCTCCCGTACCACCGGGACCGACAGCCCGCTCACCGCTGTCGGCTCCCCACCCCGGCCCCGCATCCAACCCGTCATCACCGCCTGCCTGCTGGCCGTCTTCCTGGCCATGCTGGACTCGCAGATCGTGGCCACCGCGCTGCCCCGCATCGTCGGGGACCTCGGCGGTCTCGACGTGTTCTCCTGGGTGACGACCGCGTACATCATCGCCGCCAGCGTCACCACGCCCCTCTACGGCAAGCTCGGCGACCTCTTCGGCCGCAAGAAGATCTTCCTGATCGCCGTCACGGTGTTCCTCGCCGGCTCCGCGCTGAGCGGCGCCGCGCAGTCCATGGACCAGCTCATCCTGTTCCGCACCGTGCAGGGCATCGGCGCCGGCGGTCTCTTCGTCTCCGTGCTCGCCATCATCGGGGAGCTGTTCAACCCGCGTGAGGCCGCCAAGTACTTCAACCTCTTCGGTATCGTCTTCGCGCTCGCCGCACTGACCGGGCCCGCCGTCGGCGGCGCGCTCACCGACCTGCTGAGCTGGCACTGGGTCTTCCTGATCAACTTGCCCGTGGGCATCGTGATCCTGGTGCTGGTCTCCACCTGTCTGCACCTGCCCCGCGCCGACCGGCCCGCGCACATCGACTACACCGGCTTCGTCCTGCTCAGCGCCGCGATCGTCGCGCTCACCCTGGCCGCGAGCTGGGGCGGAGTGAAGTACGAGTGGCTGGACTGGCGGACCCTCGGGCTCGCCGCGGGAACGGTGCTGCTCGCCGTGGCGTTCATCGCCGCCGAGCGCCGCGCCGCCGAACCTGTCATCCCGCTGCACCTCTTCCGCGACTCCACCTTCAGCGTCAGCGTGCTGGTGAGCGTCGCGGCGGGCATCGTCTTCCTCGGCTCGGTCAACTTCCTGGCGATCTACATCCAGGTGGTGACCGGCGCCAGCCCCACCATGTCCGGTGTGGTGCTGCTGCCCATGATGTTCGGCCTGGTCGCCTCCTCGGTCATCAGCGGCGCCGCGATCACCAAGACGGGGCGCTACAAGTGGTACCCCGTGCTCAGCATGGCGATCGGCATCGTGGGGGCGCTGCTGCTGGCCACCATGGACACCGGGACCTCCCGTACCGTGGTCATCGGCTACATGCTGGTCTTCGGCGTCGCCGCCGGGCTGAACATGCAGGTGCTCACCATGGCCGCACAGAACACCGCGCCCCGCGACGACATCGGCGCGGTCCACGCCACGGTGTCCTTCGCCCGGCAGCTGGGCACCACCGTGGGCATCTCCCTGTTCGCCTCGATCTTCTACAACCGGCTCACCGAGGAGATCGCCGAGCGGACGCCCGCGGACGCGCTGCGCGGCATCGACCCCGACGCGCTGAACTCGACCGAGACACTGGACCGGCTCACCGAGCCCGTGCGCAACGCCGTGGAGCAGTCGTACGCCGCCGCGCTCACGCCTGTGTTCCTCACCGCCGTACCGGTCCTCCTCCTGGGGCTGCTGGCCGCCCTGACGATGAAGAATCTCCCGCTGCGCGGCGAGGACCACCGGGATCACGAGGTGACCCCCGAGGAGAACTGACCTCTCTTCACCTGCCGCCCGCGAGCCGCCCTCCCGCACGGGAGGGCGGCTTACGTACGTCGGCCTCCGTGCCCCGGCCACCCTTCAGCGCCCTTCGAGCCCGAATTGACGGCTCGCGACCATCGTCGGCACTGCACAGCCGTACGACGCAGGACTCAGGCCGAAGAACAGGCAGAGGCAGACCAGGAGGCTCGTGTGACAACGACCGAAGACCCGCAGACGGCCCCGGCGGTCGACCCCGGACCGCTGATCCGGCTGACCATTGCCGACTGCACCGCCAAGGTGCTGCACAGCGCAGTGACCCTCGGCGTGTTCGGCGCGCTCGCCGGAAGTCCCGCCGACGCGGCCGAGTTGGCCCGGCGCACCGGCACCCACCACCGCATGGTCCCGGACTTCCTGGACGCCCTGGTCGGACTCGGTCTGCTGGAGCGCACGGAGGGCCGCTACCGCAACTCCCCGCTGGCGCAGGCCTACCTGGTGCCCGAGTCCCCCTCCTACCTCGGCGGCTTCGTCGAGCTCACCAATGAGACGCTGTACGGCACCTGGGGCCGGCTCACCGAGGCGCTGCGCTCCGGCGAGCCCCAGCACCTCGACCCGGACAAGGGCGGCTTCGTCGGAGACCGGCACAAGGACCCCGCCAAGATGAAGCGCTTCCTGGCCGGGCTGGACGCGTACAGCGACCGGATGGGCGCCGAACTCGCCCGGCGCCTCGACTGGGGCCGCCATTCCTCGTTCGTCGACCTCGGCGGCGCACGCGGCAATCTCGCGGCCGTACTGGTGCGGGCACACCCGCATCTGCGGGCGACCTGCTTCGACCTGGAGCGGACCCGGCCGCTGTTCACCGAGCACATAGGCGGCCTCGGCCTGGCCGACCGGGTCGCCTTCGCCGGCGGCGACTTCTTCACCGACCCGATCCCGCCGGCCGACGTCGTCGTCCTCGGCCACATCCTGCACGGCTTCGACACCGCCCGGCGGCGCGAGCTGCTCGGCCGGGTCTTCGAGGCGGTGCGGCCCGGCGGCACGGTCCTCGTCTACGACCGGATGATCGACGACGACCGCAGCGACCCGGAGCGGCTGCTCAGCAGCCTGCACATGCGGCTGGTCAGCCCCGACGGCTCCGAGTACCGGGTCGCGGACTGCCGGACCTGGCTGCGCGGGGCCGGCTTCACCGACGGCGACACACGGCCCCTGCTCGGTACGCACACCCTGGTCACCGCCCACAAGGAGGCAGCATGAAGCCGCACCGGACCCCTGTGCTCATCGTCGGAGGCGGGCTGACCGGACTGTCCGCGGCCGTCTTCCTCGCCCATCACGGCGTCCGCGCCACCCTGGTGGAACGCCACCCCGACACCTCCACCCACCCCAAGGCCCGCGCCATCAACCCACGGACGATGGAGCTGTACCGCGCGGTCGGCATGGAGGAGCGGGTACGCGCCGGGCGTTCCCCCATCTCCGGCAACACCGATCTGGTGCACGTCGAGAGCCTCGTCGGCAAGGAACGCGTACGGATGCCCAACGCCTCCCCGGAGGACATCGGGCGGATCAGCCCCACCCAGTGGACGCTGATCGACCAGAACCAACTGGAGCCGATCCTGCGGGAGCGGGCCGTCGAGGCCGGAGCGGACGTCCGCTTCTCGATGCGGGTCGACGCGATCCAGGAGTACGCGGAGGACGGGGCGGGGGTGCTGGTCAGCACCACCGACCTGGCCACCGGTGCGCGTTCACAGATCCACGCCGACTACGTGATCGCGGCGGACGGCAGTCGCAGCCCGCTGCGCGCGATGCTGGGCATCGGGGCACACGGCCGGGGCACCATCACCAACCTCGTCAGCTTCTTCTTCGAGGCCGACCTGACCGAGGCACTGCGCGGCCGCCGGATCATCGCGGCATACGTCAACAACCCCGAGGTGCGCGGCACGATCATCCCCATCGACAACGACCGCCGCTGGGTCATCAACGTCTCCTTCTTCCCCGAACAGGGCCAGCGCGCCGAGGACTTCACCGAGGAACGCTGCACCGCGCTGGTGCGGGCCGCGGTCGGGGTGCCCGATCTGCCGCTGAAGATCGAGTCGGTGGACATGCCCGCCTGGGACATCTCCGCGCGCGTGGCGGACACCTTCGCGACCCGCCGGGTGTTCGTTGCCGGTGACGCCGCCCATGTGATGCCGCCCACCGGGGCCTTCGGCGCCAGCACCGGCATCCAGGACGCGTACAACCTGGCCTGGAAGCTCGCCCTGGTGCTGTCCGGCACGGCCGGCCCCAAGCTGCTGGAGAGCTACGACGCCGAGCGGCGGCCGGTGGCCGAGGAGACCGTCCGGCAGGCGATGCTGCGGTTCGCGGTGCGGGAGGGCAAGCAGTACCAGGAGGTCGCTGACGAGCTGTTGGACGAGACGACCATGACCTTCGGGTACTGCTACCGCTCCGGGGCCTTCGCCGTGGAGGAGGGGGCACCCGGCTCGATCGTGGAGGACCCTGCGCATCCTGGCGCGCGGCCCGGTGCGCGCGCCCCACACCTCCAGCTCGACGGTCCCGATGGGCCGGTGTCCGTCATCGACCTGTACGGCGACGGGTTCACTCTGCTCGTGGACGAGGTGGCGGGGCGGTGGACCGGGGCGGTGGAGCAGGAGGCCGCGCGGCTCGGTGTGGGCCTGAAGGTCGTCCGCATCGGCCGTGGTACCAGGCTGTCGGACCAGGACGGGTCCTTCCGCCGCCGGTACGGCCTGCTGGCCGGTGGGGCGGTTCTGGTACGGCCCGACGGGTTCGTCGGCTGGCGTACGACCACGGGGCGCAGTGGGCCGGTCGACCGCGCGGCGATCGCGGCCCTGCGTGCGATCCTGGACCGGGTGTAGGCGTTCTCTGCCCCTGAGAGAGCGATCCGCGCGCATCGAACGGCCGCGGTGCTCCGTCCTGGAGCGCCGCGGCCGTGGTGTGGGCGAGGGCGGAACCTACGACAGGCCCTGGGGGGCCGTGCGGTGCAGCACCGTGTCCAGGATCGTCATCAGGGACTTGGCGGGGTTCTCCGGCAGGTCGGTGCCGCGCCAGGCGATGAAGCCGTCCGGGCGGAGCAGAACCGCGCCGGTGTCCTGGACGCCGTGGCGGGCGAGGAAGCGCTCGACGACCTCGGGGAGTTCCTCCGTGCCGACGCGGTGGAAGGACAGGCCGAGCGTTGCCGCCGGCTCCTGCCAGGCGGTGCCGTTCGGGCCGGCGAGAAGCCAGAAGTCGCCGTCGAGGAGGTCGTGGAGGGGGATCTCCTTGCCCTGGCGGACCAGGGGGAGGTGGGGAGCGCGGGTGCCGGGGCGGCCGCTGGGAGTGGCCGGGTCCTCGACCACGCCGGTGCCGTCGTCGCCGGCCTCGCCGATGACGGCGTCCGATCGGTACACGTGGCCGAACAGCACCGTGGTCTCGGGACGGTGCCGGGCCGCGGCCGCCTCGTCGAGGCCGCTGCGCTGGAGGTAGCGGATGACGCCCTGGTCGACGGTGAACTCCGCGACCGGCGCCCGCTCCTGCTCGTAGGTGTCCAGCAGACCGGGACCCGCCTCTCCGCGCAGCACCCGCGCGAGCTTCCAGGCCAGGTTGTGCGCGTCCTGGATCCCCATGTTGCCGCCGAACCCTCCGGTGGGCGGCATCACATGCGCACAGTCACCGGCCAGCAGCACCCGCCCGGAGCGGAAGCGGTCCGCCACCCAGGCGGCGATCTCCCAGCTCGTCGCCGACTCCACCGCAACCGGCAGATCGGGCACCCCCACAGCGGCCCGCACCAGCTCCACGCAGTCCTCGGTGCCGTAGGCGCTGTGGTCGGCCCCGGGCGGCAGGCTCGGCGCGAGCACCCAGCGGTCGGAGTCCGCGCCGCCGAGCTTGCCGAGTACGCCCTTGACGGTCGGGTTGCTGACGAAGCAGAGGAAGAAGGTGCGCCCTGCCACGTACGGGTCGAGGTCGGCGTGGAAGACGATGTTCATCTGCCGGCCGAACGCGCCCGGCCCGTGCCGGCCGATGCCGAGCGAGGTACGAATCGGCGCCCGTGAGCCGTCGGCCGCGACCAGGTACCGCGCCCGCACGGTCTGCTCGGAGCCGTCGCCCAGGTCGCGCAGGACGGCCGTGACGCCGTCCGCGTCCTGGGTGAATCCCGTCATCTCGGTGGCGAACCGGATGTCCGCGCCGAGTTCCTCGGCCCGCTCCCGCAGCACCGGTTCGAGACGGTCCTGTCCGATCAGGGTCCAGCCGGTGGTGCCCACGTCGTTCGGGTCGTGGCGGAACGGGCCGTCGAATCGCCCGAGTTCGGCCCCGGTGAGCGACTCGGCCTGGAGGATGTCGCCGTACTGGGCGTGCGGGTTCTCCCGCGCCCGTACCGCGTCCTCCAGGCCGAGCGCGCGGAGCAGCTCCATGGTCCGCGGGCTCGCGGCCTGCGCCCGGGGGTGCGCGGAGATCTCCGCATGCCGCTCCACCAGCAGTGGCCGGATGCCCTGCCGGGCGAGGAACAGGGCCTGGGCGAGGCCCACCATGCTGCCGCCCACGATGAGTACTTCGGTCGTCTCGTCCGCCATACCGGCTCCTCGAAGGTGTGGGAATGCGTTGGGTTTCGGCGGGCCGATGCAACACCCGGGACCTCGAACCGGGCTCGCGGCGCGGGCGAACGGAACGGGTGCGGAGGGGGCACGCTCCCAGGCGGATTCGAGTGCCGTCCGAGGTACGGCTGACAGGTTCGAGCCGATGGCAGGCCCTGAAGAGGACCGGAACAGGCTGAGCACAGGCCCTGGGGACGTGCAAGGATCGAAGGAGGGCGGAAGCGGTGGTGGAGGCTTTGAGTGTGCTGGTGCTGACGGGCACCGGCCTGGTGGCGGGGGTGCTCTTCGCGGTCGCGGTGAGCGTGATGCCCGCGCTGATCGCGATGACACCGGAGCGGTACGTGTCCACGCACATCCTGCTCGGCAGGCGCTACGACCGGATCATGCCGTTCATCGTCACCGGCTCCACGGCCGTGGACGTGGGGCTCGCGATCCGGGCCTCGGGCGGTCCCCGGGCGCTGTTCGCGGTCGCCGCCCTGTGCATGGCCGGGGTGGCCGTGGTGTCGCAGACCCGGAACGTGCCGATCAACCGGGTGGTCAAGCGGACCCGGCCCGAGGACCTGGGCCCCAGCTGGTGGGATCCCCGTCCGGCCTGGCGCGGCTGGCATCTGGCGCGCACCTGCCTCGCGATCGCGGGATGCGCGCTGACGGCCGCCGCGGTGGTGGTGTCGTGAGCCCCGTCGTCGTACGCGATCTACCGAACGGCGAGGAGCGGGCCGCGGCCGACGCCCGGATGCGGGAGCTGCTGTCCGCGCCCGCGCCCGGTCCGATGGCCGAGCGGCTCGCGCTGCTGCACTTCACGGGGCGGCACAGCGGACGGCCGTACACCGTGCCCGCCGGGGTGCACACCCTCGGCGGCGCGCTGGTGGTGGCGACCGGCAGCGGCTGGCGGCACAACTTCGCGGGCGGCTCGACGGGCGAGCTGACCTGGCGAGGGCAGCGGCGGCCGGTGCGGTTCTCGCTGGTTGACGACGCGGAGCGCACCGCGCACGGCTATCTGGAGTTGTACCGCCGCTACGGGGAGGCGGCCCTGCGTCGGCTCGGCATCGCGGTACGCGGCGAAGGGGCTCCGGGGCTCGACGAGTTCCGGGCGGCCGTGACCCGGCACGGGCTGTCGCTTGTCGAGCTCACCCACCTCCCGGCCGAGAACAGCGCCCCCGCAACGGACGCCTCCACACCAGACGCATCCACTTCGGATGCCCCCACTTCACACGCAGCGAACGAGAGGACCCCACGATGAGCGGAATCGCCGGCTGGGTGGACTTCGAGCGGGACCTGACACCGGAGGCGCCCACCGTACGGGCGATGGCGGCGGCGCTCGCGCACCGCGGCCCCGACGGCTTCGGCGAGTGGATCGAGGGGCACGCCGCGCTGGCCCACCGGCGGCTCGCCCTGCTCGCCCCGGGGCACCCCGAGCATGTGGCGCAGCCTGCCGTGGTGGAGTCGGAGGCCGGGAGCCCGGTGGCCGTGCTGACCTTGGACGGGGCTGTCACCAACCACACCGAGCTGCGCTGTGAACTGGCAGCCAAGGGGCACCGGTTCACCGGCGGCGGCGACGCGGAGGTAGCACTGCACGCCTACCTGGAGTGGGGGGCCGCGTTCCCCGAGCGGCTGGAGGGCCTGTTCGCCCTGGCCGTATGGGACGTACGACGGCAGGAACTGCTGCTGGTGCGCGACCGGCTGGGGGTGAAGCCGCTGTGCTACTTCCTGTCCCCGTCCGGGGTGGTCTTCGCCTCCGAGCCCAAGGCGCTGCTGGCCCACCCGGCGCTGCGGCCGGTGGTCGACGGCGACGGGCTTCGGGAGCTGTTCGCGCACAGCCGCATGCCCGGTACCGGGGTCTTCCGGGGCACGCGTGAAGTGCTGCCCGGCCACACGATGACCGTGCGCGCCCCGGGTACGGGTCACCGGCGGTACTGGTCGCTGCCCGCCCGGCCGCACACCGACGGCCTGGACACCACCGTCGCCACCGTGCGCCGGCTGCTGTCGGAGGCGGTGGCTACGCATCTGCGCGCGGACGTGCCGGTCGGCGCGATGCTCTCCGGCGGGATCGACTCCAGCGCGCTGACCGCGCTCGCGGCCCGGGAGCGGCCGGCGGCCGGGGGCGGGCTGCGGTCGTTCTCGGTGAACTTCTCCGGCTACGCGGAGAACTTCGAGCCGCACCCGACCATGCGCGCCACTCCGGACGCGCCCTACGCGGCCCTCGCCGCCGAGCACATCGGGACCGAGCACACCGAGATCCTGCTGGACACGGCGGCGCTCGCCGACCCGAAGACGCACGCCGCCGCCCTGCGCAGCCAGGACGCGCCCTCCCCGCTCGGTGACATGGACGTCTCGCTGCTGCTGTTCTTCCAGGCCCTGCGCGGCGCCGGGATCACCACCGTGCTCTCCGGGGAGACTGCCGACGAGGTGTTCAACGGCTACTTCTGGGCGTACGACCCGGACCACAGCAACTCCACGACCTTCCCGTGGGTCTCCTTCGAACGCGGGCACGACGCCGCCGCGGGCGGTCTCGGCTGCTCGCTGGTGGACCGCACCCTCCGCAAGGAGCTGGACTTCATGGAGTACGCCGACCAGCACTACCGCGACGCGCTGACCGAGGTCCCGCACGTGGCCGGGGAGGGCCCCGCCGAGCGCAGGGCGCGCGAGGTCACCTATCTGGCGCTGACCCGGTGGGCTCCGACCCATCTGGACCGGGCCGACCGGATGAGCATGGCCCACGGGGTGCAGCTGCGCCCGCCGTTCTGCGACCGGGCGCTGGTGGAGTACGTGTACAACGTGCCGGCCGAGTTGAAGCGGGTGAACGGCCAGGAGAAGAGCCTGCTGCGGGCCGCCGTCGCCGATCTGCTGCCGGATCGGGTGCTCAACCGGCCCAAGAGCGCCTATCCGACCGTCCAGGAGGCGGCGTACGGCGAGTTCGTGCGCAGCCGCTTCGGGGACGTGGCCGCGGACCGGGCGGCCCCGGTCGCGCCGCTGCTGGACGCCGAGGCGACCCGGGCGGCGCTGGGCGCGGCGGCGGCTCCGAGCGGCGCCTTCGCGTGGGTGGAGCGGGCCGGCATGGAGATGGTGCTCCAGCTCAACACCTGGCTGGCGGAGTACCGGGTCGAGCTGGCTCTGTGAGGGGTGCCGGACGCCACACTCCGGAAGGAAATGTGTATCTTGTCATCCATGTGCGCGGAGTAATAGGACGCCGAGGCAGGGAACAAAAAAACGACTTTCGGAGAAAAGGGGGATTCTTTCCGTCCTATCCATGCACGAGATGTTCCGCGCAAAAATGAGTGACGCAGGAAGGTGAACAACCGATGGCCGCCACTTGACACAGGCGGCGCACTCAGGGGGAATGCAGTGATAGAGATCGGCCTGCTGGGCTCCATGCAAGTACGTAGGAACGGAGAGGACGTCACACCGTCGGCTCCCAAACTGCGTCAGGTGCTTGCCCTGCTGGTGCTCAATGCCAACTCACTGGTCAGCGTGGACCAGCTGTGCGAGGAGCTGTGGGAGGACCGTCCGCCGCTCAGCGCGCTGACCACGTTGCAAACCTACATTTATCAACTGCGCCGCAGACTGCTGCTGGCCACCGGACAGCACGGCGCGCCTTTCGGAACCCGTCCACCGCACGGCTGCCCCGCACTCCTGACCAGGGTGGGCGGTTACGAACTGCGCCTGGACAACAAGCAGTCAGTGGACGCCTACCGGTTCGACCAGCTCACCGAACAGGGCATGGCACAACTCCGCGGCGGCGACTGGGACGAGGCCGCCCGCACCCTGAAGAACGCCCTTTCCCTGTGGCAGGGCGGAGCCCTCGTCGATATCAGCGCCGGACGCCGGCTGTCGGCCTGGTCGACCCAGTTGGAGGAACGCCGTAAGAGCGTCCAAGAGCAACGTTTCTCCTTGGAGCTCGAACTCGGCCGCCACCACGCCGTGCTGGACGAGCTGTCCGAGGCCTTCCGCGCCCACCCCACACACGAGGCGTTCGCCGGACAGCTGATGCGGGCCCTGCACCGCTGCGGACGCCGGCCCGACGCCCTCAACGCCTTCCGCACCCTGCGCAGCCATCTCGTCGAGGAACTCGGCCTGGAACCCTCCGCGCAGCTCCAGCGGCTCCACCAGGAGGTGCTCGCCGACCGCGGCCACCTCAGGGGACCGGCCGCCACGGCCAAAGCGGACACCGCCCCCGGCGGGCGCTGGCTCGCGCCCGGACCGGCCCAGCTCCCCGCCGACGTCGGTGACTTAGTCGGACGGGAACGCGAACTCGACCAGCTGGAGACCTTCTTCGGCGCGGACCGGGCCAGCACCGGCATGCGGGTCGTGGAGGTCCACGGCCCGCCCGGCGTCGGCAAGAGTGCCTTCGCCGTACGCGCCGCGCACCGGCTGCGCCCGCGCTTCCCCGGCGGACAGCTCTTCATCGACCTGTCCGCCGTCGGCGAGGGCTCCCAGCAGCTCACCGACGTATTGTCGGCCTGTCTCACCGCCTGTGGCATCCAGCGCGAGAAGCAGCCCGGCGGGCTCGACGAACTGAGCCGGCTCTTCCGCACCTGGACCGCGGACCGCCGGGTGCTGGTCGTGGTCGACGACGTGCTCACCGCCTCCCAGGTCCGTGCCGTCCTGCCGGGCGGCTCCGGCTGCGCGGTGATCGCCACCAACCGCTACCGGGCGCACAGCCTCTCCACCAGCCGCAAGATCGTGCTTCCCGCCCTGTCCCCCGAGCTGTCCCTCCAGCTCTACGACCGGGTCGCCGGGGAACGCTCCCGGCAGGAGGACCCCGCCGCCGTGCAGGAGCTCATGGAGCAGTGCGAGGGACTGCCCCTGGCGATCAGAGCGGTAGCGGGCCGGCTCACCGCGCGGCCCGGCTGGTCGGCGGCCCGGCTGGCGCTGCGGCTGCGCGGCAACCACCGGATGCTGCTCGAACTGCCCGCCGGGACCCAGTCGTTGATGACTACGGTGGCCGCCAGCCATCGGCATCTGCCCGCCCCCTCCCAGGAGCTGCTGCGCCTGCTGCTCCAGCGTGAGCGGCCCCGATGGAGCCTTGACGAGGTGGTGGCACGGCTGCGCCCCGGCATCGGTGACGCCGAGACGCTCCTCGAGTACCTCGTCGACGTCCATCTCGTCCAGGAACACCTGACCGCGGACGCCGAGCTCCTGTACTCCGTGCCCTGGCTCACCCGGCAGGCCCTGATCCTGCTCCTGCGGGGCGCGCCTGCGAGTGACGTACCGAACGGCCGGACGGGCACCGCGGGCGTCGGCGGCCGCACCGGCGCCCGCGTGACGCTGATGAAGACGGCGGGCGTCCGCCGATAGAGCCAAACATGCCGGTAGAACCGGCAACGCCGGGTGGGACGACCTCCCCGACGGCCCGCCGCACCCCAGGTGCGGCGGGCCGTCGTGTTGTGCCGGCTGCTCTTCGCGTCGGCCCGTCGCGCTGCGTCCGTCGTTCCTCGCGCCGGCCCGTGTCGCGCTGTGCCCGGCCGCCTCCGCCCCGAGTCGCTGCACTCTGCCCGCCCCTCCCCCACCGAGCCGTCGTACCGCCCCCGCCCGGCCTGGCTGGGCCCCCGCACCGGGGCCGTCAGTGGTTCTCCAGGCGCCCTCGAGGGCGTCTCGACCCCCGCCGACCAGGGTGAACACAGACCGACAAGCCAGGAGGACATCGTGCACCGAACGCTGATCGTGGCGAGGATGGACCTCGCCGACGCCGAGGGCGTCGCGCAGGTCTTCGCCGATTCGGACAGTACCGAACTGCCGCATCTGGTGGGGGTGTCGAGGCGGACGCTGTTCGCGTTCCACAACCTGTACTTCCATCTGGTGGAGGCCGACCAGGACATCGCGCCGAACCTGTACAAGGCGCGCAGCCACCCGCTCTACGAGGAGATCAACACCCGGCTCGGCCAGTTCATCTCGCCCTACGACCCCGACTGGCGCGAGCCCAAGGACGCCATGGCCGTCCCCTTCTACTCCTGGACGCCTCAGCAGGGCCCGCGGACCAGCGCCCCGCGCTCGGCGAACCTGGGCGGTGCCCGATGAGCGCCCCAGCCACCACCAGGGTCTCCGCGAACGAGGTCGCCGCCAACACCAAGCGCGGCGGCGACATCCGCGTCACTCTCAGCCCCAAAACCGTGGGCTGCACCTCCGGCTTCGGCGGAGTGCTGCGACTGGCCCCCGGCCACCACGTCACCGAGCACTACCACCCGTACTCGGAGGAGTTCCTGCATGTGATCCAGGGTCGCCTGGAGATGACGCTGGACGGCGGCGCCCCGGTCGAACTCGGCCCCGGCGACTCGTTGCTGGTGCCCATTGGGGTGAGCCACCGCCTGGTCAACACCGGTTCCGTACCGGCCGAGGCGGTCTTCCACCTCTCCCCGCTCGCACCGCGCCCCGAACTGGGCCACGTCGACACAGAGCAGCCGCTCAACGCGTCCGCGGGCAACCCCGATGTGGGAGCGGCCCGATGACAGCGTCGCACCGCCGCGCGGTGATCACCGGGGTGGGCGCCGTCGCGCCCGGCGGGATCGGGCGGGACGCCTACTGGGACCTGCTCACCGCCGGCCGCACCGCCACCCGCCGCATCAGCCTGTTCGACCCGGCCGGGTTCCGCTCCCAGGTCGCCGCCGAGTGCGACTTCGACCCGCTCGCCGCCGGACTCACCCCCCAGGAGACCCGCCGGATGGACCGGGCCGGCCAGTTCGCGGTCGTCGCCGCCCGCGAGGCTGTCGCGGACAGCGGCGTCGAACTGCCCGGCGCCGACCCGGAACGGGTCGCCGTGAGCATCGGCAGCGCCGTCGGCTGCACCATGGCCCTGGAGGAGGAGTACGCGGTCCTCTCCGACGGCGGCCGCGACTGGCTGGTCGACCACAGCTACGGCGTTCCCCACCTGTACGGCTACATGGTGCCCAGCACCCTCGCCGTCGAGGTGGCCCGGCAGGCCGGCGCCGAGGGGCCGGTCGCGCTGATATCCACCGGCTGCACCTCGGGCCTGGACGCCATCGGACACGGTGTCCAGCTGATCGAGGAGGGCACGGCCGATATCGTGCTCGCCGGCGCCACCGACGCCCCGCTGTCGCCGATCACCTCTGCCTGCTTCGACGCCATCAAGGCCACCACCGCCAACAACGACGACCCCGAACACGCCTCCCGGCCCTTCGACGGACGGCGCGACGGATTCGTCCTGGGCGAGGGCTCCGCCGTCATGGTGATCGAGGAGCTGGAGTCGGCCAGGCGCCGCGGCGCCACCGTCTACGCCGAGATCCTCGGCTTCGCCGGCCGCAGCAACGCCTTCCACATGACCGGCCTCAAGCCCGACGGCCGGGAGATGGCTGAGGCCGTCCGGGTCGCCCTGGGCCGGGCGCGGCTCGACGCCGGCGACATCGACTACATCAACGCGCACGGCTCGGGCACCAAGCAGAACGACCGGCACGAGACCGCCGCGTTCAAGCACAGTCTCGGACAGCGGGCCCACGAGGTGCCCGTCAGCTCCATCAAGTCAATGATCGGGCACTCGCTCGGCGCCATCGGCTCCCTGGAGATCGCCGCCTGCGCTCTGGCCCTGCGCCACCAGGTCGTACCACCGACGGCCAACCTGTCCACGCCCGACCCCGAATGCGACCTCGACTATGTGCCGGTGACGGCCCGCGAGCACCGCATGGACCGGGTGCTCAGTGTGGGCAGCGGCTTCGGCGGCTTCCAGACGGCGATGGTCCTGGGCCGGCCCACCCTCGGGGAGGCGGCATGAGCGCCTCCGGCATACGTCCCGGCCACCGCGGCCGGTCCGTGGTCACCGGGCTCGGCGTGGTCGCGCCCACCGGGATCGGCGCCGCCCGGCACTGGGAGTCGGTGCTCGCGGGCAAGAGCGGCCTCAGCCGGATCACCCGCTTCGACCCGACCGGCTACCCCGTCCGGGTCGCCGGTGAGGTGCCGGGATTCCGGGCCGGTGAGCAAGTACCCGGGCGGCTCGTCCCGCAGACCGACCGCTTCACCCACATCGCGCTGGCCGCCGCCGAGGACGCCCTCGCGGACGCCGCCGCCGACCCGGCGACCCTGCCGGAGTACGAGATGGCGGTGGTGACCGCCAGTTCCTCGGGCGGCACCGAGTTCGGCCAGCACGAGATGGAGAACCTCTACCAGAAGGGCTCCTCCTGGGTCGGCGCCTACCAGTCCATCGCCTGGTTCTACGCCGCCACCACCGGCCAGGTCTCCATCCGGCACGGCATGCGCGGCCCCTGCGGGGTCATCTGCGGCGAACAGGCCGGCGGCCTCGACGCCCTCGGCCAGTCCCGGCGGCTGCTGGACACCGGCTCCCGGCTCGTGCTCAGCGGCGGGACCGACGCCTCGCTGTGCCCGTACGGCCTGGTGGCGCAGATGTCCACCGGACGGCTGTCCACCGAGGACGACCCCGCCCGCGCCTACCTGCCCTTCGACGCGGCCGCCTCCGGCTTCGTCCCGGGTGAGGGCGGCGCCATCCTCGTCGTCGAGACCGCCGACTCGGCCCGCTCCCGAGGAGTCCCGTCGTACGGCGAACTCCTCGGCTACGCGGCCGGCTTCGACCCCACGGCCGACAGCACCACCCGGAACCCCTCGGCGGACAGCGCGTCGTCGGCGGACGGCACCACGCGGCCCGCATCGCCGACCGCCGCCACCCGCTCCTCAGCGCCGGACGGCACCACCACCCGGCCCCCCGTCCTCGTCTCCGTGATCCGCCGCGCCCTCGCCGACGCCAGGCTCGCCCCCGCGGACGTCGACGTCGTCTTCGCCGACGCCTCCGGCACGCCCGCGGACGACCTCGCCGAGGCCCGCGCCATCACCGGGGTCTTCGGCCCCGGCGGCGTACCGGTGACCGCGCCGAAGACCCTCACCGGACGCCTGTACGCGGGCGGCGCCGCGCTGGACGTGGCGACCGCGCTGCTCGCCCTGAGCGCCGGTGTCGTCCCGCACACCGCGGGTCTCGGCCGAACGGCCCTCGGCTGCGAGATCGACCTCGTCCTCGACCGCCCCCGCCATACCGACCCGCGTACCGCCCTGGTCCTGGCCCGCGGCCACGGCGGCTTCACCTCCGCACTGCTCGTCGGCGCCAGCGACCGCGACGCCCTCAAGAAGTGACCGACGCACCACTCACCACGTACGAAAGGCGGCTCCCCATGACGGAGTTCACCCTCGACGACATCCGGCGGATCCTGCGCGCGAGCGCCGGCGTCGACGAGCAGACCGACCTGGACGGCGAGCACTTCGCCGACACCGCGTTCGTCGACCTCGGCTACGACTCCCTGGCCCTGCTGGAACTCGTCAACCGCATCGAGCGCGAGTACGGCATCCAGATCCCCGACGGCGACCTGGCGCACACCCAGACCCCGCGCGAGGCCCTCTCCTATGTCCACACCCGGCTCACGGAGGCCCACGCCTGATGGCAGGACACACTGACAACGCGATCGTCGTCGAGGCACCGATGGACCTGGTGTGGACGATGACGAACGACGTGGCCGCCTGGCCGCGGCTGTTCAACGAATACGCCTCCGCCGAGATCCTCGGCCAGGACGGCAACACCGTCACCTTCCGCCTCGCTCTGCACCCGGACGAGAACGGCACGGTCTGGAGCTGGGTCTCCGAGCGCACCCCCGACCCGGCCACCCGCACCGTCGTGGCCCGCCGAGTCGAGACCGGCCCCTTCGCGTACATGAAGATCCGCTGGGAGTACGAGGAGGTGCCCGGCGGCGTACGGATGCGCTGGATCCAGGACTTCGCGATGAAGCCCGACGCCCCGATCGACGACGCCGGGATGACCGCCCGGCTCAACGGCAACACCGCCGTCCAGATGCGGCTGATCAAGGCCAAGGTGGAGACCGCGGCCCGGGCCGGCCGGCAACTCCAGGGCAAGCGCGTCCTGGTGACCGGCGGCAGCCGCGGTATCGGGCGGGGCATCGTCCTCGCGGCGGCCCGGGCCGGCGCCGACGTCGTAACCTGCTATCGCACCCCCGGCACGGCCGTCGCCACCCTGGAGGAGGAGCTGGCCGGCGCCCCGGGCAAGCACCAGGTGCTGCGAGCCGACGCCGCCGACGAGACGGACGTGGACCGGCTGGCCGCCGCGTGCGAGGCGAGCCTCGGCGGACTGGACGCCGTCGTCAACAACGCCGCCACCTTCCGTCCGCAGCCGTACGCCGACCTCGGACCCGCCGAGTGGGCCGCCACCCTCCAGGGCGGCCTCACCGCCACCCACCTGGTCACTCAGCGCACCCTGCCGCTGCTCTCCGCCGGCTCCTCGGTGGTCAACATCGGCTCCACGGTCGCCTTCATCGGCATGGTCGGCGGCGTCCACTACACCGCCGTCAAGTCCGCGCTGGTCGGCATGACCCGTTCGCTGGCCCGCGAGCTCGGATCGCGCGGCATCCGCGTCAACACGGTCTCGCCCGGCCGTATCGCCACCGAGGCGCTCGACGAACTGCCCGCCGAGGAGGCCGAGCAGCAGCGCGCCACCTTCGCCTCCTTCACCGCGCTCGGCCGACTCGGCACCGTTGACGACATCGCCCAGGCCGTGCTGTTCCTCGTCAGCGACCACGCCGGCTACGTCACCGGCCAGAACATCCACGTCGACGGCTGCGTCTGAGCCGCGGCCCCACCATGGAGGGAATCCCAGTGGAACTCGCACTGCACGGCAGGAAACTGCTCGTCACCGGCGGCACCCGCGGCATCGGCCGGGGCATCGTCCTCGCCGCGGCCCGGGCCGGCGCCGACGTCCTCACCTGCTACCGGCAGGAGAGCGAGGCCGTCGACAGCCTGACCGCCGCGCTGAAGGAGACGGCCGGCGACCACCATCTGATCCGCTCGGACGTCGGCGACACCGCCGAGGTCGACCGCCTCGTCGGCGAGGCCAAGGACCGCTTCGGGCGGCTCGACGGCGTCGTCAACAACGCGGGCGTGATCAGCCACATCCCGTTCGCCGACCTGCCCGCCGACGAATGGGCACGGATCCTCGACACCAACCTCACCGCCGCCTATCGGATCATCCAGCAGGCGCTGCCGCTGCTCGGCGCGGGCTCCTCGGTGGTCAACATCGGCTCGCGCGGAGCCGCCGCGGGCATACCGCTGCGCGCCCACTACACCGCCGCCAAGGCCGCCATGATCGGGCTGACCCGCTCCCTCGCCAAGGAACTCGGCCCGCAGGGCATCCGGGTCAACGTGGTCGCCCCCGGCGTCATCGAGACCGAGGCCTTCGCCACCATGCCCGCCGACCGCGCCGACGGACTGCGGGCCACGTACTCCCGCAAGACCGCGCTCGCACGCCTCGGCACCGTCGAGGAACTCGCGGGCCCGGTGCTGTTCCTGCTCTCCGACGCCGCCGCGTACATCACCGGCGAGACCCTCAACGTCGACGGGGGGATCTGACATGCCCGAGCCCGCCGAGAAGGTCTTTCGGGTCATGCTGCGGATGCAGATCAAGCCCGGCATGGAGAACGACTTCGAGAAGGTGTGGCTTGAGGTCGGCGACTCGGTCACCACCCACCCCGCCAACCTCGGCCAGTGGCTGTCCCGCAGCACCGAAGAGGACGGCGTCTACTACATCGTCAGCGACTGGACGAACGAGCCGCTGTTCCGCGAGTTCGAGACCAGCGACCGGCATCTGGAACACCGCCAGAAGCTGCACCCGTACCGCAGCGGCGGCTCCATGACGACCATGCATGTGGTCGCCGCCCTGCCCGGCGCCGCATCGTGACCGGTGGCGCCATCGAGGTGGTGCTCTACCACCTGAGTGACGACCCGGACCGGGTGCTGCCCGCGTACCACGAGGCCAGCCGCCGGATGACGGGTACCGCCGGCCTGCTCGGCAACAAGCTGCTGCACGCCGTCGGTGATCCGCGCTCCTATGTCGTGGTCAGCCGCTGGTCGGACTGGGAGGCGTTCACCGCCTGGGAGAGCGGCCCCGCCCACAAGAACCAGACCGCCCCGCTGCGACCGCTGCGCGACACCGGCCGGGACCGGCCCTTCGAGATCTACCGGGAGCTCGCCAGCTACGCGGGGGACCGGGCCACCGCCGATGTCACGGAAGGAGTCTGAGAATGTCACGCACCAACGCCCGGCAGACCGCCCCGCCGATCGACCTGTTCACCCCCGCCTTCCACCAGAACCCGCACGAGGCGCTGGCCGAGCTGCGGCGCACCGCGCCAGCCGTGCCCGTGACGACACCGAACGGCCTGCGCACCTGGCTGGTCACCGGATACGAGCACGCCCGGGCGCTGCTCGCCGACCCCCGGCTGAGCAAGGACATGCGGGTCGGCCGGGACCTCATCCCACGGAACTTCGCCGATCCCGACAAACAGCGGGAGTTCCTCGCGGAGTCGGGCGAGCGCAGCCAGTTCCCGCACGTCCTCAGCGTGCACATGCTGGACAGCGACCCGCCGGACCACACCCGGCTGCGCCGGCTCGTCGGCCGGGCCTTCACCGCGCGCCGGATCGAGTCCCTGCGGCCGCGCATCATCGAGCTCACCGACGAACTGCTGGACGCCGTGGCCCGGCACGAGCGGCTGGACCTCATGGAGGCGCTGGCCTTCCCGGTGCCGTTCACGGTCATCTGCTGGCTGCTCGGTGTGCCCCCGGACGACCGGGCCGCCTTCCGCCGCTGGTCCAACCTGCTCGTCTCCGGCGCGGGCACCGACGAGGTGCGCGAGGCCGGCGCGTCGATGATCGCTTACCTGAAGGCGCTGATCGAGGCCAAGCGGGCCGAACCGGCCGACGACATGCTCACCGACCTGGTGCGCGCCCGGGACGACGGCGACCAGTTGTCGTCCGACGAGCTGATCTCCATGGCGTTCCTGCTGCTGGTGGCCGGCCACGAGACCACGGTCAACCTCATCGGCAACGGCACCCTGGCCCTGCTGACCCACCCCGGGGTGGGTCAGCAGCTCGCGGCGGACGAGTCGCTGTGGCCCGCGGCCGTCGAGGAGTTCCTCCGCCACGACGGTCCGGTCACCAACGCCACTTGGCGGTTCACCACCGAGCCCGTCGAGGTCGGCTCCGTGGTCATCCCCGAAGGCGAGTTCGTGACCATCTCGCTCGGCGCCGCCGGCCGGGACCCGGCCCGCTACCCCGACCCGGACCGCCTGGACATCACCCGCGCCCACACCGCCTCGGTCGCCTTCGGCCACGGCATCCACCACTGCCTGGGCGCCCCGCTCGCCCGGCTGGAGGGACAGATCGTCCTCAGCCGCCTCCTCGCGCGCTTTCCCGGGCTGCGGCTCGCCGTGGACGCGGACCAACTGCGCTGGCGCAGCAGCCTGATGATGCGCGGCCTCGAAGAGCTCCCGGTGTTCACGGCGTGACCGCCGATCCCGCCCAGCCCCTACTGGAGGAGACACTCGTGGAACGTCACGACACCGAACCGGAACGCCCCGCCTGGGCCCCGCCGGAGGTCGACATCAACACCCCGAGCATCGCCCGGGTCTACGACCACTGGATCGGCGGCACCCACAACTTCCCGGTGGACCGGGAACTCGCCCGCAAAGTCGCGGCCGGCAACCCCGACCTCCCCGCCACCCTCAAGGCCAACCGAGCCTTCCTGCGCCGCGCGGTACGCGAGCTGTCCGCGCTCGGCATACGGCAGTTCCTCGACATCGGCTCCGGCATCCCGGCCGAGGGCAACGTGCACGACGTGGCCCTCGCCGCCCACCCGGACAGCAAGATCGTCTACGTCGACATCGACCCGGTGGCCGTCGCGCACGGTCGGGCGCTGCTCGCCGACGAACCCCGAGCGGCCGTCTTCCAGGGCGACCTGTACAAGTCCCAGGAGATCCTGGACGCGGGGGGCACCCGCCGGCTGATCGACTTCGACCGGCCGGTCGCGCTGATCCTCGCCGCCGTGCTGCACTTCGTCCCGGACAGCGACGATCCGCTCGCCCTGGTGCGCCGGTACACCGAGCGGCTGGCACCCGGCAGTGCCCTGGTGATCTCGCACGCCGGCGCGGAGGAGGTGCCGAGGGCGGCGCCGGAGGCGGCCGAGCAGTACCGGGGTGCCGTGAGCCAGGTGATCTGGCGCGACACCCAGGAACTCGCCGCGCTGTTCGAGGACTTGGAGCTGGTGGAACCCGGCGTGGTCCGTGCCCCGCTGTGGCGTCCCGAACCGGCCGAGACTCCCGACCCGGGGCTCGCGATGCTGGCCGGGGTCGCGCTCAAACCGGGCGGGTGACCTCCGGTGGACACGTCCCTCACCCCCTCGGACGCATCGCCGACGACCGCATCCGCCGCAGCGGTACGGGCGGGGAACGGCCGCCGGCCCGGCTTCGGCACCCTGCTCGCGGTCGACCTGTGGGAGCGGTTCAGCTTCTTCGGCATGGCGGCGATCCTGGTCCTCTACCTGACCGCTGCTGAGGCTCGCGGCGGCATGGGCATGGCGCCGCAGTCGGCCACCGCGATCTTCGCGGCGTACATGTCGCTCACCTTCATGGCAGGTCTGCCGGGCGGCTGGCTCGCCGACCGGGTGCTGGGCGCGCGCCGGGCCGTGCTGCTCGGCGGTGTGCTCATCACCTGTGGCCACGCGGTGCTCGCGGTTCCGGTCACGGGCACGCTCTATGCCGGGCTGCTGCTGGTCGTCGCGGGTACCGGCCTGGTCAAGCCGGCCATGGCGGCCATGGTCGCGGGGGTCAGCGGGGACGGGGAGGGCCGCCGCGAGGCGGCCTTCTCGCTCTTCTACATGTGCATCCAGATCAGTGCGCTCATCGCCCCGGTCGTCACTGGGCTGCTGGCGGAGCGCGTCGCCTGGCACCTCGGCTTCGCGTTGGCCGCCTTCGGCATGACGGCGGGGCTGATCCAGTTCGCCCTCGGCCTGCGCCGGTACGGCGACGTGGGCGCGCGTCCGCCCCGCCCGCTGCCGGGCCCCGAGGCCGCCGCGATGCTCCGGCGCGCCGCCTGGGCCACGGGGGCGGTGGGAGCGCTCCTGGTGGTGCCGGCAGCGTACGGACTGCTGCCTCTTCCCGCGGTGCTCGCCGTCCTTGGCCTGACCACGATCACCCTCCCGTTCTGGTACCTGCGTTCACTGCGCCGGGCCCACACACGGGAAGCGGGCCACCAGCGTCGGCTCACCGGATTCACCGCGCTGATGGCCGCGTCCGCCGCGTTCTGGATGATCTTCGCGCAGAGCGGCTCGGTGCTCAGCCTCTTCGCCGAGCGGCACACCGACCGGGACCTGCTCGGCTTCGAGGTCCCCGCCAGTTGGTTCCAGTCCGTGCACCCGCTCTTCGTCCTGCTGGTCGCCCCGCTCTTCGCTCGGCTCTGGCTGCGTGCCGGGCCCCACGTCGACGTTCCCGTCAAGTTCGCGGGCGCACTGATCGCAGCCGGTCTCAGCTTTCTGCTGATGGCCGTCGCGGCCCGGCTCGCCGAGCACGGCCCGGTCGGCCCGCAGTGGTTACTGCTGGTGTACCTGCTCTACTCCTGCGGCGAGATCGCGCTCGCTCCGGCTGGTCTGGCGCTGGCCGCCGCGGTCGCACCGCCCGGCAGCACAAGCCGTCTGCTCGCGGTGAACGGCATGTTCGGTGCCGTGGGTGTAGTGGTGGGAGGCCAGCTGTTCCGGCTGACCGCCGTACTGTCGCCGACGGCCTACTTCCTGCTGCTCGGTTCCTTCGTACTGGCGGTCGGCACAGCGGTCGCCCTCGGCACTCCGCGGCTGCGCCGCCTGCTCACGCCGTAGCGGGGCCGGTTGGTCAGCCGCAGCCGCATGCCGCTGCGGTGGCCAGTCCGGTGCGGCATCCCTCCCCGCCGGGGTCGGGGTGGGTGCTCTTGCCGAGCGTGTCGGCGCCGGCCTTGACCACGTACACCTCCCAGGGCTCCCGGCTCCGGCCCGTGGATCCACACTTTGTCCTGGCGGGCGTAGCAGCAGGAGGGGTCGTTCTCCTCGAAGGCAGCGAGGCCTGCGTCCTTGAGCCGGGTGGTGACGGCGTCGACCTGGTCGGTGGAGTCGACCTCGACGCCGAGGCGGTCCGGACGGGTCTCCGCGCCGGGCTCGCCCTCGACCCGAATAGAGAGCGGCAGACGAGTCGGGCTGTACGCCGGGTTCTGTCGCCCGGTCGCCTCGCGGCGGCCGGGGAGACGGCCATCCATCTAGGACCGGCATTGCTGCCGGCCTCGTGCGGTCTACCCGCGAACTCGGGCGGGCCGCCCTCGGACATTCGCGCAGGGCCGTCTCGCGACGGCCCCTCTTGACCTTGCTCCGGGTGGGGTTTACCTAGCCGCCTGAGTCACCTCAGGCGCTGGTGGTCTCTTACACCACCGTTTCACCCTTACCGGGAACCGAAATCCCCGGCGGTCTGTTTTCTGTGGCACTGTCCCGCGGGTCACCCCGGGTGGCCGTTAGCCATCACCCTGCCCTGTGGAGCCCGGACGTTCCTCGGGGAGATCCAGGGATCCCCACGCGGCCGTCCGCCCGGCTCGTCTGCCGTGCCGACCATGCTACCCGTCTGGCGGGGACCGCCGGACGGGGCCACCGGACCGGGCCACCGCACAGGACGGCTCAGATGAACGCCTCGGTCTCCAGATCGAAGGCGAAGGGCGCCGGAAGGCTGAGCGGCTTGCCGAACGGAATCGTGCAGAGCTGACGGTAGTTGTCCCCCTCCGGCTCGCTGAACAGCGTCACCGAGGACTCCTCGCGGTCGACCAGCAGGTACAGGGGGACGGGTCCGCGGGCGTAGCAGTGCCGCTTGTCCGTGCGGTCGGCCCGGGGCCTCGTCGAGGTGACCTCGACGACGAGAGCCACCCCCTCGCACGGCATCCAGGGGTCCGCTCCCCGGTACAGCCGCAGCTCGGTGGGGGCGAAGGTGCCATCGGGGATGACGTGGTTCCTGGGGCAGCGTCCACCGCTTTTCAGTTTCAGTCCCTTGTTCCCGGAAAAATCCATGTCGGTCCCGGAGAGTCCGATCACTTGGTTCAGGATCAGGCCGATGCAGTCCTCGTGATCCCCGTCCGGCGGGGGCGTCACGACAATCTCTCCCTCGATGAGCTCGGCCCGGAAGCCCTCCGGCGTATCCAGCGCCAGGAAGCCTTCCAGCAGGACATCCGCCTGCGTGAGCGGTTCGTGCGGCATGGCAGTCATGTCACGCCCCTCCCTCGGTCGCTCGCCAGATTGGGACATCGATGGATCCGCCGTCCGCGAGAGGGGAGTACTTCCTTCGATCGTGGCACAGGAGGGAGCGCAGTTGTCGGATGCGGACGAGTGGGGTGAGCGCTTGACCTTGCCGTAGCGTGAACGTTTCTACTGGCCGCATGCGTATCGGAGAGATCGCCGCGCTCGTCGGGGTCACCTCGCGGGCGATCCGGCATTACCACCACATCGGACTGCTTCCCGAGCCCGGCCGCCGGGCCAACGGCTATCGCGTCTACAGCGTGCGCGAGGCCGTGGTTCTGGCCCGGATCCGGCGTCTCACCGAGCTCGGGCTCGGGCTGGACGAGGTACGGGACGTCCTCGCCGACGAAGCCGGGCGTGAACTCATCGAGGTGATCGTCGAGTTGGATGCCGACCTGGCCCGGCAGGAGGACGAGATCCGGGAGCGGCGGCGTCGGCTGGCCCGGCTGCTGGACGGGCCGGTGAGCGCCGAGGGGCCCGTGTCGCCCGAGCTGGCCGAACTGCTGGGCGCGGTTCCGGCCACCGGGTCCCCCGCGGCCGCCAAGGATCGCGAGCATCTGGCGCTCCTGGACCTGGCGGGCGGTGGGGGCGAGGTGTACGCCGTGTTGCGGCCGCTGGCCGAGGACCCGGCAGTGCCCGCACTGTACGAGCGGCTGGACGCGCTGGCCACTGCGGCCGAGGACGATCCTCGGATCGCCCTGCTCGCCGCCGATCTGGCAGCCGCGGTGCCGGACGAGGTGCTGGCCGCGATCCCCTCCGACGGTCCGGTCATGCCGGGAATCGCCGAGGTCCTGCTCGCCGACTACGCGCCCGCGCAGGCCGAGGTGGTGCGCCGGGTGATGGCGGTCCTGACGACGCGCACGGCGGAGCTGAGGGCGGGATGAGTGTGCGGGGCGCGCGCTACGGGCTGCCGGTGGCGTTGATCGTCGAGTGGGGTGTGGTGGGCTGCCTGATGGCGGAGGTCCGGATACCGGGCGCCGTTCTCTTCGCTGCCGAGGCCCTGGTGGTCGGCGCGGCCGGGTTCGAGGGAGTGGTCCTGTGGCGGCTCTGGCTCGCGGACCGGCGCGCGGGTGCCGGGCGGCGGGAGGCGATGGGCGCGGCGCTCCGTACCGTCGTGCCCGAGCAGGTACGCCGCCTGCTCGCGCATGAGGTGCGTGGTCTGCACAGTCTCGGGCTGTGGGTGCTGCGGCGGCGCCATGCCGTGCCGGAGGGCGCCCTCGCTCTCCCGTACACCGGACCTCAGACCGCGACGATGTACGGCCTGGTCTTCGTCGCCGTGGTCGAGACGGTGATGCTGGCACTGCTGATCCCATGGCCGGTCGTGCACGCGGTTTCGCTGGTACTCGATGTGTACGGGGTGGTGCTGGCGCTCGCCCTCCATGCCGCGTGTGTGACCCGGCCGCATGTGGTGGGTGCCGACGGGGCGTTGCGGATTCGCTACGGCGTCCTGTTCGACCTGCGGGTTCCCGCCGGGGCGATCGCCGCAGCACGGGTCGAGCGGCGGTATCCGGAGGGGTGGCTGCGAGTGGATGCGGACGGGGTGCTCGATCTCGTCGTGGGCGGGCAGACGACGGTGACCGTGGAGCTGGTCTCCCCGGTGCCGTTCGTACGGCCGCTCGGCAAGCGCGGGTGGGCCCGGACGGTGCGGTTCCACGTGGATGATCCGGGTGGAACCGTGGCCGCGCTCACGCGGGGGCGAACAGGACCTTCGCCGAGCCAGGATCCGCCCGGGTGAGCCTGACCGGCAGCCGCTCCCCCAGCGGGAGCCTCGCCGTGCCGCCCTCGACGCGCCCGACGACGGCCGGGTCGTCGATGTGGACGGTGCCTGTCGTCGGCTCCCGCTCCGACACGTCGATCACGTACCCGTCGAAGACCTCACCGATCCGGTCCTTGAGCAGCGCGGCCTCGACCACGTCGACGCACTCGCGCTCGACCGTGTTGGCCCGCCTGGTTCCGTCCGCCATCTCCTTCGGCAGGCCGGGCAGCGCGGCGAGGACCCACTCGGGCGGGTCCTGTTCCGCGACGGCGGCGAGGCACAGCTCGGCCGCGTACCGGTCGACGAGCCGGCGCAGCGGCGCGGTGCAGTGCGTGTAGAGGTCGGCGACGGCGGCGTGGACGGCGGGGGTGGGGATGTCGCCGTGCTCGAAGACGGTGTAGCCGGCGCCGCGCAGGAGGGTGGTGCACTCCTGGAGGAACGCGGCGTGGTCGGACTTCCCGGGGTCGAGGGAGCGGACGACCTCGGCGTACGGGACGTGGTGCGGCCAGTCGATGTGCAGCGCCTCGGCCGAGCGCCGGAGCCGGGCGACGGCGCCGTCCGGGGCGACCGGGAGGGTCCGCAGGATGCCGGTGCCGGTCTCCGTCATGAGGTGGGCGGCGGCCATACCGGTCAGCAGGGAGATCTGGGCGTTCCAGCCGTCGGCGGGCAGCGGGGCGCGGTATTCCAGGCCGTAGGTGCCGTCGCGCGCGACGATCTCCTGCTCGGGCACGTTGAGGGAGATCCCGCCGCGGGCGACCTCCTGTTCCTCGCGGAGCCGTCCGATGTCCCGGAGCAGGGCCAGGGGCTCTTCGGCGGTGCCTGCTCCGATCTGCCGCTGGACGCCCGCGTAGTCGAGTTTCGCGCGGCTGCGGACGAGGGCCCGGTGCACCGAGGTGGCGACGGCGCCGCCCTCGGAGTCGAGGTCGATCTGCCAGAGCACGGCGGGGCGGGTCCGGCCGGGAAGGAGGCTGGCCGCACCCTCCGAGAGCGAGGTGGGGTGGAGCGGCACCCTGCCGTCGGGGAAGTAGAGGGTCGTCACCCGGCGGTGGGCCTCGGTGTCCAGTGCGCCACCGGGGCGCACGAAGGCGGCGACGTCGGCGATGGCGTAGTGCACGCGGAAGCCGTGGCGGCGGCGTTCGAGGTGCATGGCCTGATCGAGGTCGGTCGATGCGGGCGGGTCGATGGTGAAGAACGGCAGGTCCGTCGCGTCCCGGTGGGCCGACACCGCGGGGGCGCCCGCCGCCTCCACCGCCTCGGCGAGGACATCGGGCGGGAAGCCGTCGGGCACGTCGAGTGCGGTGCGCAGCTTGCGCAGGGCCGCCCTCAGCGGGGTGTCGGCCGGCCCGGTCATGTGGAGATGGCGGCGGGGCATGGACCGAGCGTATGGCGGGGCGGGTCCGGCGGCATCCCGGGCGGCGACGGGCCCCCGGGGGCCGGCTGGTTCCGGGACCGCTGTCCGGCCCGGATCCGGCGGACGGGCCCCGGGGCGGTGCCGGTGGCCCCCGTACGCTGGTGCGCGGGCCTTCTCGGCCCGTCCGCCTGTGCGTTCGTACGAAGGAGAACCGCCGTGCTCGTGCTGTTGCCGCCCTCCGAAGGAAAGGCCGCGTCGGGGCGCGGAGCACCCCTGAAGCCGGAGTCGCTGGCGCTTCCGGGGCTGGCCGCGGCGCGGGCCGCGGTCCTCGACGAGCTGGTGGAGCTGTGTACGGCGGACGAGGAGAAGGCCCGTGAGGTGCTCGGGCTGAGCGAGGGGCTGCGCGGCGAGATCGCGAAGAACGTCGAGTTGCGGACGGCGGGGACGCGTCCGGCCGGGGAGATCTACACGGGGGTGCTGTACGACGCCCTGGACCTGGCTTCCCTGGACACTGCGGCCAGGCGGCGGGCCGGAAAGTCGTTGCTGGTCTTCTCCGGGCTGTGGGGCGCCGTGCGGGTGGGCGACCGGATTCCTTCGTACCGCTGCTCGATGGGGGTGAAGCTGCCGGGGCTGGGCCCGCTCGGGGCGTACTGGCGTGCTCCGATGGCGCAGGCCCTGCCGGAGGCGGCCGGGGACGGGCTGGTCCTGGACCTGCGGTCGTCCGCGTACACCGCGGCCTGGAAGCCGAAGGGTGCGGTGGCGGAGCGTACGGCGAGTGTGCGGGTGCTGCATTCCCAGCTGGTGGACGGGGTCGAGAAGCGGTCCGTGGTCAGCCACTTCAACAAGGCGACGAAGGGGCGGATGGTCCGCGATCTGCTGCTGGCGGGCGCACGGCCCGAGGGGCCCGCGGAACTCGTGGAGGCGTTGCGGGAGCTCGGGTACGTGGTGGAGGCCGAGGCTCCGGCACGGGCCGGGCGGGCGTGGTCGCTCGACGTCGTGGTGACCGAGATCCACTGAGCCGGGATCCACCGGGAGACACTGAGCCGGGATCCGCTGAGCCGGGAGGCGCCGAGCCTGGATCCACCGAGCCTGGAGACAGCAAGCCAGGAGACGCGGCACGTCGTGGCACACCACGCGCGTTGCAGCATGTGCAACAGTCGTTGCGTGCTGTGTTGTGTGCGCGGCAAGATGTGCGCATGACCTCCTCCGTGCTGGACCTCGCCCCCGTCGTGCCCGTCGTCGTCCTGGAGGAGGCCACCGACGCGGTGCCGCTCGCCCGGGCCCTGGTGGCGGGCGGGCTCCCGGCCATCGAGGTGACGCTGCGCACCGCCGCGGCACTGGCCGCGATCAGGGCGATCGCGGCCGAGGTGCCGGGCGCGGTGGTCGGCGCGGGCACGGTGATCTCCGTACGGAACGTCTCCGACACCGTCGCGGCGGGCGCCCGGTTCCTGGTCAGTCCCGGCTGGACGGAGACGCTGCTGGACGCGATGAAGGCGTCGGGGCTGCCGTTCCTGCCGGGCGTCTCGACGACGTCCGAGGCGGTGGCGCTGCTGGAGCGCGGGGTCACCGAGATGAAGTTCTTCCCGGCCGAGGCGGCGGGCGGCACGGCGTATCTGAAGGCGCTCTCGGCGCCGCTGCCACAGGCCCGGTTCTGCCCGACGGGCGGCATCTCCCTCGCCTCCGCACCGTCCTATCTGGCTCTGCCCAACGTCGGCTGTGTGGGCGGAAGCTGGATGATCCCGGCGGACGCGCTGGCGGCGAAGGACTGGTCGCGGGTGGAGCGGCTGGCGCGCGAGGCGGCGGCGCTGCGCGGCTGACTCCCCCGCCCCGTCGCCCCCGAGTGCCTCGCGTCCACGCGGGGCTTTTACCCCGCCACCTCGGATGCGACGTGTCATTTACCTCAGATGCGACGTGTCGTTCAGCAGCCTGAGCGACACGTTCCCGTCCGAGTAGTACGCGACCGCGGACACCGAGGCCGCAGAGAGTTCCATCCGGAACATGGCTTCCGGCGGGGCACCGAGCGCCAGCCGAACCAGGGTCTTGATCGGCGTCACATGGGTGACCAGGAGGACCGTACGGCCCGCGTAGCGGGCGGTGAGGCGGTCGCGGGTGGCCGCGACACGGCGGGTGACCTCGGCGAAGCTCTCGCCGCCGCCGGTGGGGGCCGCCTTCGCGGAGGCGAGCCAGGCGTCCAGGTCGGGGCCGTAACGCTCGCGCACCTCGGCGAACGTCAGCCCCTCCCAGGCTCCGAAGTCCGTCTCGCGCAGGCCGTCCTCGATCCGGACCTCCAGACCGAGGCGGGCCGCCACCGCGGCCGCCGTTTCGCGGCAGCGGCGCAGCGGGGAACTGACGATCTCCTGGATCGTGCCGCGCTCGGACAGCGACCGGGCGATGCGTTCGGCCTGGTCGCGGCCGGCCGCCGAGAGTTCGGGGTCGCTTCCGCCACTGCCCGAGAAACGTTTCTCGGGGGTGAGGGCCGTCTCGCCGTGCCGGAGCAGCACGAAGGTGGCGGGCGCCCCGAGATCGGGCGCCGCCGCCCAGCCCACCTGGGGGGTGGCCGTGGCTGCCGCGGCCGTGGCCGTTCCGGCCCCCGGGCGGGCGGACAGGGCCGCCCGTGCCCTGGCCGCGCCCGCCGCCGCGTCACCGGGCGGGCCGGAGACCGGCGGCAGGACGGCGGTCGTCGAGGGCCGCGGGGTGTCGAGGGCGGCCGTCGACGCCGACGGTTCCCACTGCCTGCCGTGCCGGCCCGCGTCCATCGCCTCGTTGGCGAGCCGGTCCGCGTGCTTGTTCTTCTCGCGCGGGATCCACTCGTACGTGACGGCGGCGGCCGGCAGGATTCTGGCGGCCTCCGCCGCGAGCGGCTTCATGTCGGGGTGCTTGATCTTCCAGCGGCCCGACATCTGCTCCACGACCAGCTTGGAGTCCATCCGGACCCGCACCTGGAGCGTGCCGTCCGCCGAGGCGTCCGGCAGCAGCGCCTTCGCCGCCTTCAGGCCGGCGATGAGGCCCTTGTACTCGGCGACGTTGTTCGTCGCGACACCGATGTACTCGGCGGTTTCGGCAAGGGTCTCCCCCGTCACCGGGTCGATGACGACCGCACCGTAACCGGCGGGCCCGGGGTTGCCCCGGGAACCGCCGTCGGCCTCGACGACGAGCTGGCGCGACTGGGTCATTACAGGCCCGATTCCGCCGTACGGACGAGGATGCGGCGGCAGTTCTCGCAGCGCAGCACGGTGTCCGGGGCCGCCGCCTTCACATCGTTGACCTCGGTGATGTTCAGTTCGAGGCGGCAGCCTTCGCAGCGGCGCTGGTAGAGACGGGCGGCACCGACCCCGCCCTGCTGGTCGCGGAGCTTGTCGTACAGCTTCAGCAGGTCCGCGGGGACGGAACCGGCGACGAGCTCGCGCTCCCTGGTGACGGTCGCGGCCTCCTCGTCGAGCTCCTTGGTCGCGGCGTCCCGGCGGGCGGTCGCGTCGTCGACCTTGGCCTGGACGGCGGAGACCCGGTCGGACAGCTCGGCGACGCGCTCCTGGGCGGACTCGCGGCGCTCCATCACTTCGAGGACGACGTCCTCCAGGTCGCCCTGGCGCTTGGCCAGCGAGGCGATCTCGCGCTGGAGGCTCTCCAGGTCCTTGGGCGAGGTGACCGCGCCCGAGTCGAGGCGCTGCTGGTCCCGGGCGGCGCGCTGGCGCACCTGGTCGACGTCCTGCTCCGCCTTGGTCTGCTCGCGGGCGGTGTCGCTCTCCTCGGTCTGCGAGGCGATCAGCAGGTCGCGCAGTTGCGCGAGGTCGCTGGTGAGCGTCTCGATCTCGGCGTGCTCGGGCAGCGACTTGCGCCGGTGCGCGAGCTGCGACAGACGTACGTCGAGGGCCTGGACGTCGAGGAGTCGGATCTGGTCGGCGGGCGCGGCGTTCAGTTGGGGGCTCCAGAAGAGTGGTGGGTGGTGGTGGTCCAGGGGTCGGTGACCTGCTTCGAGACATGGACCCGCAGGCCCCATCCGTGGCGGTCGGAAATCGCGTCGAGCTGTGCTGCCGCCTGTTCGCACCAGGGCCATTCGGTGGCCCAGTGCGCGGCGTCGATCAGGCCGAGCGGGGAGTGCTGGATGGCTTCGGAGGCCGGGTGGTGGCGCAGGTCGGCGGTGAGGAAGGCGTCGACGCCCGCGGCGCGTACCGCGTCGAAGAGGCTGTCGCCGGAGCCACCGCTGACCGCGACGGTCCGCACCGTCGCCGCCGGATCGCCCGCGAGCCGGATGCCCTGCGCGGTGGCGGGCAGCCGGGCGGCGGCGCGGGCGGCGAAGTCGGCCAGGCTCTCGGGGTGGTCGAGCACACAGATCCGGCCGAGGCCGCGACGGCCCCTGGGGTCGGTGGGATCCGGTACGAGGGGGGCCTCGACGCGCAGGTCGAGCGCACCGGCGAGGGCGTCGGAGACGCCCGGGTCGGCGGTGTCGGCGTTGGTGTGGGCGACGTGCAGCGCGATGTCGTGCTTGATGAGGGTGTGCACGACCCGGCCCTTGAAGGTGTCGGCCGCGACCGTCGTCGTACCCCGCAGATAGAGCGGGTGGTGGGTGACGACCAGCTGGACGCCGAGCCCGAGCGCCTCGTCGACGATCTCCTGCACGGGGTCGACGGCGAAGAGGACCCGGTCGACGTGCGAGGCGGGGTCTCCGCAGACGGTGCCGACCGCGTCCCAGCCTTCGGCCCGCGCGGGCGGCCAGAGAGCGTCGAGCTCGGCGAGGACTTCAGACAGACGGGGCACAAGGAAAAGGCTACCTGCCCTCCGTGCCCCGTCGCCCATGGCTTCCGCGACCCGTGCGGACTGGCCGCAGCACGCCGATGAATCGTTACTTCACAAGGTCGGCGCGGAGGTCGTCGAGGACCAGGTCCGCGGCCGTGACACCGAGGCCGAGATACCAGGTCTCGTCGGAGACGTCCTTGGCCCGGCCCTCCTTGACCGCCTTGAGGTTCTTCCACAGCGGGTTGGACTGGGCGGTGTCGCGCTTGGTGGCCTTCACGTCGCCGTAGACGCCGGTGAAGATCCAGTCGGCGTCGGCCTCATCGATCTTCTCCGGGCTGATCTCCGCGGCCAGGTCGTCGATCTGCTGGTTCTCGGGCCGCGGCAGGCCGACGTCCTCCAGGATGGTGCCGATGAAGGACGCCTTGGCGTAGAGGCGGATCCGGTCCGGCAGGTAGCGGACCATGGAGACGGTCGGCTTGTCCGGGCCGATGTCCTCGCCGAGCTTCTTCGCCTTCGCCGCGTAGGCGTCGAGCTCGCTCTTCGCCTTGGCGGTCTTGTCCAGTGCCGCCGCGTTGAGGAGGTAGTTCTCCTTCCAGGTGAAGCCCGGGCGGATGGAGAACACGGTCGGCGCGATCTTGGAGAGGGCGTCGTACTTGTCGGCGGCGCGCAGCTGGCTGCCGAGGATCAGGTCGGGCTTCAGACCGGCGATGGCTTCGAGGTTGAGGTTGTTGATCGTGCCGACATTCTTCGGGTTGCCCGCGCCCTTCTTCAGGTACGAGGGGATGGCCGCGTCGCCCTCGGAGGGGGCGTAGCCGACCGGCTTCACACCCAGCGAGACGACGTTGTCGAACTCGCCGACGTCCAGCACGACAACGCGCTTGGGGGCGGACTTGATCTCCGTCTTGCCCATGGCGTGGGTGAGGGTGCGGGGGAACTGGCCGGGCTCGGCGTCCGTCCCGTACGCCGCCGTCTTCTTCGCGGCATCGGCGAAGTCCTTGCCGCCCGTCGCGACGGCCGCCTTCTTGTCACCGCCGCCCTCGGCCTTGGCCGAGCCGTCCGAACCCGCGTCGCCGCTCCCGCAGGACGAGAGGGTGAGGGCGGCGGCCACCGCCAGGCCGGCTGCGGCGGTACCGCGGCGACGAAGGGACATCACGTGCTCCAGTTGTCAGATCAGGCAAATGCTGCTTAGGGCTGCCTAACCTTACTCATCACCTTTCTTGCCGAGCACAGGCACCCCCTCGTGCTCAGGCGAATCCCGGCATCACCACCCTTATGTGTGAAGCGACCGGTCTCGTGTTGTTCGGCAGGAAGTGCGAAAACTAGCTTCGGTTGCCGGAGGTGACCAGTCCATGACTGCCTGTGCCATCGAGAACGAGACCGTGGGGGCGGCCGGGGGTGCCGGGGGTGCCGGGTATACGGCCGCCGGGAGCGCCGGGACCGCCGGAGAGACAGCCTTGGGGGACGACGGGCCGGCTGCCCGGGGAGAGCCGGACGCGCCGGACCGCACGGCCTTCGCCCCGCCTGCTCTCACGATCGCGGCGGACGGTTCCTACGCGGCCCGGCTCGCCCTCCGCGATGTCGCGGCGGAGCCCTCGGACGGGGCCGGACAGGCATGGTTCGTGGAGCGCTGGACGCTCGACGGGCACGAGCCGTACGCCGTGCCGCTCCCCCTCGACCAGCCAGAGGAGCCGGACTCGGACGTGCTGCCGCTGACCGACGGACGCGTTCTGATCCGGCGCCGGGTCGCGGACCGGCACGCGTTCTCGTTGCTCTATCCGACCGGCCCGGGTACCGGTGAACTGCCGCTCGGCACCGTCGGATGCGAGGACCTGACCCTGCTGCCGCCGTCACCGGACGGCGCGAGCGCGTACGCCCTGTCGGTCGGGACGCACTCCACGGCCGTCTGGCTGGTGGCGGGCGGCGCCTTCGGACCCGAGCTGGTCGCCGAGGTGCCGGGGCACTGTTCCGGCGGGGTCTGGCTGGACCGGGCGGGGCGGATGCTGGCCCTGGACCGGGAGATGCCGGGCGGCGGCCCGGTCAAGGCGGTCGCCGTGGACCTGGCGCGGTGCGGCGAGGTGACACCGCTGCTGCAGATCGCGCCGGGGAGCGACGACCGGCTGCTGCTCGCCGACGCGGACAGCGGTCTGCTGCTGATCCGCTCGGACGCGCCGGGGCACGACCGGCTCGGGTGGGGGGTGCTGGGCAGCTGCCTGCCGGTGCGTTTCCCGGAGTGCCTGCGCCCGGCGGACGTGGCGGTGACGCCGTTCGCCGTACAGCCGGGGCAGACGCTGATGCCGGAGAGCTGTGCGGTGGCCCTGCGGATCGACGGCGCGGCCGGCAGTCGGCTCGGGGTGTGGCGCCCGGCGGGGCGCCGGCTGCATCAACTCCCCGCCCCCGAGGGGTGGCAGGCCGGCCGCGGGGTGTGGACCCGGGACGGCGTGCTCGGACTTCCGTACGCCAACGAGAGCGTGGCGTGCGGGGTGGCACGGCTGACGGCACCGGTGGACGGGGAGCACGGCACGGAAGCGACGGCGGAAGCGGGCACGGGAGGGGGCTGGGAAAACGGTATGCAACCGTCCGCTGCCGCTGCGCTTCTTCCGGTGTGCAAGCCGGTTCCACTGGGGCAGGCGCCTCTCACGGGGCGCGTGATGCCTGGCTAAGATCCTGGACCTGGGCTACGCAGCCGGGTACGACGGTCGCCGTTGGCGACCGTGCCGTGCTGCGGTGGCGCGATAGGCCCTGGTGACATACACGCAAGCGATCACAACGGGGTGACTTCCCACATGTCTGAAGCCCGAACCGACACGACCCAGACGCGCCCGCCGGAGGCGGACGCGGAACGGGCCGAAGCCGGCGGCGCCGGAAAGCACCGAGGGGGTACCGCGACGGACGACACGGCAGCACAGCCGCACGGCCGTCACCGCCGCCTCTCCGAAGGGGACAGCCGGGCGGCCTGACCGCTCGGAACATCAACGAGGGACGGGTGGGCCCCGGACGCCGGTCGGCGTCCGGGGCCCACCCGTTTCCGTTCGCGGTCAGCCGCGCTTCAGACCGAGCACCTCCGCCGCGGCGAACGTCTCGTTCGGCGGGCGGTCCGCGTAGTACGGAGAGATGAGCTCGTCCAGCTCATCGAAGGAGAACGTCTCCTTCGACGAGTCGAACTTCGCCACCACCCTGGGGCGTTCGACGATCGCCACCATCCCGCCGTGCACGACGAGCAGCTGCCCGTTGACCCCGGCGGCGGCCGGGGAGGCCAGATAGCCGACCAGTGGCGAGACGTGCTCGGGGGCGAGTGCGTCGAGCCGGCCGTCCGCCGGCTCCTGGAAGCCCGCGAAGACGTCCTCCGTCATCCGGGTGCGGGCCCGCGGGCAGATGACGTTGGCGGTGACTCCGTACTTGGCCAGGGCCAGGGCCGTGGAGGTGGTGAGACCGACGATGCCGCCTTTGGCCGCCGCGTAGTTCGGCTGGCCCGCCGAGCCGGCCAGGAACGCCTCCGAGGAGGTGTTGACGATCCGGCCGTAGACCGGGCCGCCGGACTCCTTGGAGCGGGCGCGCCAGTGGGACGCGGCGAAGTGCGTGGTGTTGAAGTGGCCCTTGAGGTGGACCCTGATGACGGAGTCCCATTCGTCCTCGGTCATCGAGAACACCATCCGGTCGCGCAGGATGCCCGCGTTGTTGACCAGGATGTCGAGCTTTCCGTACGTGTCGACGGCCAGCTCCACCAGGCCACGGGCCTGCGCGTGGTCGGAGACGTCACCGAGGTGTGCGACCGCCCGGCCGCCCGCCGCCCGGATCTCCGCGGCGACCTCCTCGGCGGGGGTGGCGGACGCCTCGCCGGAGCCGTCGCGGCCCGGCTGCCCGTAGTCGTTGACGACGACGGACGCGCCGAGCCCGGCCAGCTCCAGCGCTTCGGCGCGCCCCAGGCCGCGGCCTGCGCCCGTGACGATCGCGGACATGCCGTCCAGGGGAAGTGACAGGGGAAGTGACATCGGAATCCCGGAACCTCTCGGAGGGGAGCAGGGAGCAGGGAACAGGGAGCAGGGGAGACGGCGTCAGAGTTCGATGCAGGTGCGCAGCGACTCGCCGGTCCTCATCTGGTCGAGGGCGTCGTTGATGCCGTCGAGCCGCACCCGGTGGGTGATCATCGATTCGAGGTCGATGCGGCCGGCCCGCCAGAGCGCGATGGCTCGTTCGTACGAGCGGAGCACGTCCCCTCCGCCGTACATGGAGGGCAGGATCCGCTTCTCGTCGAAGAAGAGCTCGAACATGTTGACCTGGAAGTTGTCGTCCATGGCGCCCGCGCCGACGATGCAGAGGGTGCCGCCGCGCCGGGTGTTCTCGTACGCCGTGCGGGCGGTGGCCGACTTGCCGACGACCTCGAAGACGTAGTCGAAGCCCTCGCCCGCGGTGATCCGCTGCTTGGCATCGGCGAACTCGTCGGGAGAGACCGCCTCCGTCGCACCGAACCGCAGGGCCGCCTCGCGCCGGGACGCGACCGGGTCCACGGCCACGATCTGGGCGGCGCCCCGTACCCTCGCGCCCTGGATGGTGGAGATGCCGACCCCGCCGCAGCCGATCACCGCGACCGACGAACCGGCCTCCACCTGTGCGGTGTTGATGGCCGCGCCCAGGCCCGTGGTCACCCCGCAGCCGATCAGCGCGGCGATCTCGAACGGCACGTCGTCGGGGATCGGCACCGCGCAGCCCGCGCCGACGACGACCTCCTCGGTGAAGGTGCCGGTGCCCGCGAAGCCGAAGACCTCTCCGCCGGGACGTCTGAAGTTGGGGGTGCCCGCGTTCATGAAACCGGCCAGGCAGAGCTGGGTCTGACCGCGTTTGCAGGACGGACAGGCCCCGCACGCGGGCAGCCAGCAGACCAGCACCCGGTCCCCCGCGGCGAGCCCGGTGACGCCGTCGCCCACGTCGACGACCTCGCCCGCGCCCTCGTGGCCCGGGACGAAGGGGGCGGGCTGCGGCAGCACACCGCTCATCGCGGAGACGTCGGAGTGGCACAGTCCGGTGGCCCGGATGCGGAGCCTGACCTTTCCCGGGCCGAAGCCCACCGCCTCGACGTCGTCGAGGACCTCCAGTTTTCCCTGGCCTATCTCGTGCAGTACGGCTGCGCGCACGGTGCGGCTCCCCTCATGGGCCTGTGACCTCTTGGAGTTGGTTCAGGAGTGTTCGACGAAGGTGTCGCCGAGGACCGGGGCGCCGTCCCGCTCGACGGCTCCCACCTCGACCCGGACCTGGTTCTCGCCGGTCCACATCTGGATACGGAGGGTCTCGCCGGGGAAGACGACCCCGGCGAAACGGGTGCGGTAGGAGCGGATTCGGGTGACATCGCCGCCGAGCACCGTGTCGGTGACGGCCTTGAGCGTCATGCCGTAGGTGCACAGCCCGTGCAGGATCGGCCGGTCGAAGCCGGCGAGCCTGGCGAACTCGGGATCGGCGTGGAGCGGGTTCCAGTCCCCGGAGAGGCGGTACAGCAGCGCCTGGTCCGGGCGGACCGGCCGCTCCACGACGTGGTGGGGGGCGACGGCTGGACGGGCCTGCCGCTCGGAGGGGCCGCGTTCCCCGCCGAAGCCGCCCTCACCCCGGACGAAGATCTGGGCGTCGTTGGTCCACAGCGGGCCCTCGTCGTCGGCGGCCTCGGTGCGCAGCACCAGCACGGCCGCCTTGCCCTTGTCGTACACCGCGGCGACCTTCGAGCTCTGCACGGCGCTGCCCTTCACGGGGATCGGCCGGTGCACCCGTACGCTCTGCCCGCCGTGCAGGACGGCGGCGAGGTCGATGTCGATGCCGGGCGAGGAGAGCCCTCCGACGACCCCCGCGCCCGCGACCGTGGCGAAGGAGGGCAGCACCTGGAGCCGGGACTCCAGGGTGTAGCGCAGCTCACCGGGGTCGGTGGCGGGGTCGACCCGGTCGGGGTCGGCGCCCGCGCCGATCCCGAGGTGGTAGAGCTGGACGTCCTTGTGGTCCCAGCTGATCCGGGTGGACCGGGGTTCGGCGGCTACCGCCTTTTCGGCATCAATGGGCATGGGAAAGCTGCTCCTTGATGGTGGGAAGACCTCGGCGCGGCCGTCCGCACCGTCGGCCGCACCGAGGTCGTGCGGGACCGGCCGCCACGCCCGTTCTAGAACGCGTTCTAGCCGATGACCCCATGTATAACGCAGCGCCCAGCAGTTGTGAAGACTGTTGCTGACGTAGCGTCAGATCGGGTCGGGCAACGCCCATCCATGACATATGTCATGGCGAAGTCCGTACACACACCTCTGCCGGGCCGCCGGACGCCCGCCGTAGCGTCGTGGCCATGAAGCAGACAACGGGGAGTCCGGCCGCGGTGGTCTTCACCGGGGCGGTCAGGACCTACGGCCGGGCGGGACGGACGGTACGGGCCGTGGACGGGATCGACCTGTCCATCGGCCGCGGTGAGACCGTCGCCCTGCTCGGCCGCAACGGCGCGGGCAAGTCCACCACCATCGGCCTCCTGCTGGGGCTCGACGAACCGGACTCCGGCAGCGTGCGGGTGCTGGGCCGGACGGCTGGTCAGGCGGTGCGCGCCGGTCTGGTCGGCGCCATGCTCCAGGACGGGCGGCCCATCCAGCGGGTCACTGTCCGCGAACTGATCGCCTTCGTCGCCTCGACCTTTCCGCGGCCGATGCCGGTGGCCGAGGCGCTCTCCCTGGCAGGAGTCCAGGAGTACGCGGACCGGCGCATCGACAAGCTCTCCGGCGGCCAGACCCAGCGCGTCCGCTTCGCCGTCGCGCTGGCCGGAAACCCGGAGCTGATCGTCCTGGACGAGCCGACGGCCGCCCTGGACGTGGAGGCGCGCCGGATGTTCTGGGACTCGATGCGGGCCTACGCCCGGCGCGGCAACACCGTCCTCTTCTCCACCCACTATCTGGAGGAGGCCGACGGGAACGCCGACCGGATCGTCGTCATCGACCGGGGCCGGATCGTCGCGGACGGCAGCGGCGACGCGATCAGGGGCTCGGCGGGCGCCGGTCTCGTCTCCTTCGACCTGGCGGGCGGGCCGGCCGCGGGCCTGGAACTGCTGCCCGGGGTCGTCGCCGTCGAGGTGTCCGGGGACCGGGCGGTGCTGCACACGGACGACTCGGACGCCACCGTCGTGGAGCTGGCCCGCCTCGGCGCAATCCGTGGTCTCCAGGTCTCCCGGGCCACGCTGGAGGACGCGTTCCTCGCCCTCACCGCACCGGCCGCAGCCCATACCGAGAGGGAGAACGTGTGATGTTCCGCTACATCGTGCTGGAGGTGCGCAGGACTCTGCGCGACGGCTTCTTCCTGATCTTCGGGACCGGGATGCCGGTGATGATGTATCTGCTCTTCACCAACATCGGCGGTGGGGGTGCCGACGGCTGGAAGACGGCCTCGATGGTCGGGATGGCCGCGTACGGGGCACTGGGTTCCGCCATGTCGATCGGTACGGGGGTCGCCTCCGACAAGACGCTCGGCTGGCTGCAACAGCTGCGGGTCACCCCGCTCGCCCCGTCGCGCGTGGTCGTGGGCCGGGCGATCAGCGGTTCGGTGACCGTCCTGCCGACGGTCCTGACGGTGCTGCTGGCCGGCGGACTGGTCAACGGGGTGCGGCTGGGCGCCTGGCAGTGGATCGCCCTGGCGCTGCTGCTGTGGATCGGAGCGCTACCGTTCACCCTGCTCGGCCTCGGCAACGGCTACCGGCTCACCCCGCAGGGCACCGGGGTCGTCAACGTGGCCTGTCTGATGGGTTTCGCGATCGTCGGCGGGCTGTGGTTCCCGCTGGAGCTGCTTCCCGGGTGGCTGCGTTCCGTCGGCAGGTTCACCCCGGCCAACCGGTTCGCCGACCTGGGCTGGGCGACCACCGACGGGCACGCGCCCGGCACCGGCACGATCGCCGTGCTCTCCGGATGGCTCCTGCTGTTCGGTGCGTACGCGGTGGTCTCGTACCGTCGGTCCGCGAGAACCGTGTGACAGGGGTGGACATATCCAGGAAGCGAGCGGGCACGCGGACAGGTACGGACGCGGGTGCGGGTGCGGACGACGGCCCCGACGCACCGGCCACGCCCGGCATCGGCGGCACCGGGCTGACCGGCCTGACCGAACGCCTCGCCGCGGCGGGCGGCTCGCTGGAGGCAGGCCCGCGACCGCAGGGCGGCTTCGCACTCGCCGCGGAACTCCCGGCGGGCGGGCCGGAGGGGCCGGATATGCCGGAGTCGGAGCCGGAGTCGGAGCCGGAGTCGGAGCCGGATGCGGGTGCGGCCGCCGGTCCGGACCGGAGCCATACGCTGGGGCCGTGAACGAGACGCCACAGGATCACCGTCCGGCCAAGTCCGTGCGCGTTCTGCTCGCCGAGGATCAGGGCATGATGCGCGGTGCGCTCGCCTCGGTATTCGGGCCGACCCCTGGCCCGGTACGACTGCTTGCGAAGGGCACGGCCGGGGACGGTACGGCGACGTACGAAGGCACGGCCGGGGACGGTACGGCGACGTACGAAGGCACGCCCGGGGGCGGTCCGGCCCCGGCCGGCCGGACCGCCCTCACCGGCGCCGCAGCAACGTCACCACCGCCGCGCCGCCGAGCCCGATGTTGTGTGCCAGACCGACCCGCGCCCCCTGCACCTGCCGGCCCTGCGCCTCGCCCCTGAGCTGCCAGGTCAGTTCGGCGGCCTGGGCGATTCCGGTGGCGCCGAGCGGGTGCCCCTTGGAGATCAGCCCACCGGACGGGTTGACCACCCACCGGCCGCCGTACGTGGTGGCCCCGGACTCGACGAGCTTTCCGGACTCCCCCTCCCCGCACAGGCCGAGCGCCTCGTAGGTGAGGAGTTCGTTGATGGAGAAGCAGTCGTGCAGCTCGATGACGTCGAGGTCGCCGGCCGAGAGTCCCGAGGACTCGTACACCTGGCGGGCGGCGGCGCGCGACATCGGCTGTCCGACGGCGTCGATGCAGGTGCCGGAGGCGAAGGAGTCCTCGGTGTCGGTGGTCATGGCCTGGGCGACGATCTCGACCGCCCGGTCGCCCAGGCCGTGGCTCTCGACGAAGCGTTCCGACACGACGACCGCGGCGGCCGATCCGTCGGAGGTGGGTGAGCACTGGAGCTTGGTCAGCGGATGGTGGATGGTCTTCGCGGCGAGGATCTCCTCGGCCGTGTACGGGTCCTGGAACTGGGCGTACGGGTTGTTCACCGAGTGCCGGTGGTTCTTCGCGCCGACCGCGGCGAGCTGGGCCTCGGTGGTCCCGTACCGCTCCATGTGCTCACGGGCCGCGTTGCCGAATATCTGGGCGGTGGGCGGGCTCATCGCGAAGCCGTGGGCGGCGGCCATGATCCCGTAGTGCCGGGCCACCGGTGACGTCTTGAAGTCCGACGCACCGCCGTCGGCGCCGCCGCCGCCGAGCGCGCCGCGCGTCATCTTCTCGAAGCCGAGCGCGAGGACGCAGTCGCTGCCGCCGCCCTCGACGAACTGCCGGGCCATCATCAGCGCGGTGGAGCCGGTGGCGCAGTTGTTGTTGACGTTGTAGACGGGCACTCCGGTCAGCCCCAGGCCGTACACGGCGCGCTGACCGGCGGTGGAGGGCTGGAAGCAGTAGCCGACGACGGCCTGCTGGACCTGCTCGTATGCGACCGAGGCATCGGCGAGCGCCGCCGTCCCGGCCTCCTTCGCCATGTCCCAGTACTGCCAGTCGCGGGACTCGGGCTTCTCGAACTTCGTCATTCCCACGCCGACGATGTACGCCTTCATGAGTTTCATCGGCTTCATGGGCTTTGTGGGCTTCGTGGGCTTCATGGGCTTCGTGGGCTTCATGGGCAAGTCCCTTCGATCGCGTCAGTCGCGCGGAAGGCCGAGGATGCGCTCGGCGACGACATTGAGCTGAACCTGGGTGGTACCGCCCGCGATGGTCAGACAGCGGGACATCAGGAAGCCGTGCACGGCCCGCTCCCCCGCCCCTTCGCCGACCGCGCCGGCCGGGCCGAGGAGTTCGAGGGCCAGTTCGGCGACCTTCTGCTGGTGGGTAGTCTGGACGAGTTTGCGGACGGAGGCCCCCGCGCCGGGTTCCAGACCGGACACCTGCCGCAGGGTGGTCCGCAGTCCGATGCAGGCGAGCGCGTGGGCCTCGGCGGCGAGTGCTCCGATACGGGCCCGGTACGTGCCGTCAAGTTCGCCGGAGCGGGCGATCAACGCCTCCAGGCCGGTGTCGAAGGTCATCTGGTCGGCCATGTGGACGCGTTCGTTGCCGAGGGTGTTGCGGGCGACCCGCCAGCCGTCGTCGATCTCGCCGACGACGGCGTCGGCGGGCAGCAGGACGTCGTCGAAGTACACCTCGTTGAAGAGGGAGTCGCCGGTGATCTCCTTCAGCGGGCGGATGTCGATGCCCTCGGTGTTCTTCATGTCGACGAGGAAGTAGCTGAGCCCCCGGTGCTTGGGGGCGTCCGGGTCGGTCCTGGCCAGCAGGATTCCGTGGTCGGCCCATTGGGCGGCGCTCGTCCACACCTTCTGTCCGTTGATCCGCCAGCCCTCGTCGGTCCTCTCCGCCCTCGTCCGCAGCGAGGCGAGGTCGGAGCCCGCGCCGGGCTCCGAGAACAGCTGGCACCACAGGAGTTCGCCGCGCAGGGTGGGCAGCAAATAGCGCTCCTGCTGCTGTGCCGTCCCATGGGCGATGAGCGAGGGCACCACCCAGGTGGCGATCCCGAGGTCGCTCAGCTTCACCCGCTGTTCCCTCAACTCCTGCTGTATCGCGAGTTGTTGAACCGGTCCGGCACCCAGCCCACAGGGTGCGGGGAGATGCGGGGCGGCGTAGCCGGTCGGCGCGAGCGCGCGGCGGGCGGCCTTCGGATCGAGGCCGCGGGCGGCGGCGACGGCTTCGCGCGCCTCGGCCCGGTACGCCGCGGCCGCGGCCGGGAGTTCGAGGGCGAGTTCGCGGCGCGCCCCGCTCTCGGCCAGCCGGACGGCCCGCAGCCGGTGGGCGTCACCGGCCCCCAGCAACTGCCGGGCCACCAGGGCGCGGCGCAGATACAGGTGGGCGTCGTGCTCCCAGGTGAAGCCGATGCCGCCGAGGATCTGGACACAGTCCTTGGCGCAGCCGTACGCGGCGTCGAGGGCGTCCGACGCAGCGAGGGCGGCGACCATGGACCGTACGTCCGGGTCCCCCTCCCCGTCGGCGGCACGGGCCGCGTCCCACACCAGCGCACAGGCCCGTTCGACCCGTACGAGCATGTCGGCGCAGAGGTGCTTGATGCCCTGGAACCGGCCGATGGGCCGGCCGAACTGCTCGCGGACCTTGGCGTATTCGGCGGCGGTGTGCAGCGCCCTGGCCGCGGTTCCGCACGCCTCGGCGGAGAGGAGGACGGCGGCGAGGTCGCGGACGTGCGCGGTGTCGATCCGGACGACGCGTTCCGCGGGGACGAGTACGCCCTCGGCGCGGATCTCCGCCGTGGGGCGGGTCGGGTCGGCGCTGCGGTGCGGGCGGACGGTCAGCCCATCGGCGGATGCGTCGACGGCGAACCAGAGGGTGCCGGTGGCCGATTCGGCGGAGAGCAGGAGGAGGTCGGCGTCGGCGCCGGAGAGAACGGGCGGGGCCGTACCGTCGAGGAGATGGCCGTCCCCGTGCTCCACGGCGGTGAGGGTGCCGGGGCCGAGGGCGACGGCACCGATGCGCGCGCCGGCCGCCAGATCGCGCACCAGCTCGCCCGCGCCCGCCGCGTACAGCAGGGCGGAGGCGAGGGAGCTCGCGAGATACGGGCCGGGGAGCGCGGCCCGGCCCGCCTCCTCCAGCACCACGGAAAGATCGAGGAGTTGGCCGCCCCCGCCCCCGTACTTCTCGGGCAGGTGGATGGAGAGGAGGCCCTGTTCGGCGAGCCCGTCCCAGTGCCCGGGGCGCACGCCGGGAGTGCCGGGGGCCTCGGCGTCGAGGAGTTTGCGTATCTCCTCCGGCGGCACGGCGCGCGCCAGCCACCCCCGTACGGCTTGCGCCAACTCCCTCTGTTCTTCGGTGATTCCGATGCCCATGCGGATCCTCGCCGGTCGCAGCCACTGGAACGGCGCCAGAGTAGAACACGTTCCATTCTGACGGAAGGTCGGATGACGACCGGATCGTCACCGGCTCCGGGCCGAGTGCGCGGTTGTGCCCCCGTTCGTACCGCGTTCACCGGAATACCGGGGACATGAGGAAGGTTTCACCCTGCACGCAATTGGCGGCCGGCGCTGCCCGCCGCCGCGCCCGCATGCCTTTTCAGATACTCGACCGACTCTCGGTCACACTGCCCGGAGGCCGCACGGATGCCACAGACGACGAACGAACAGCACATCGGGGAACTCCCCGGTCCACGGCCGCACAAGGCGGGCGGCGGGGTCGTCCCCGTACTCGCCTTCGCGGGTATCACCGTCGCGGTGATGCAGACCCTGCTCGTCCCCGTCATCAAAGACCTGCCCGCCCTTCTGCACACCGATCCGTCCAATGCCACCTGGGTGATGACCGCGACCTTGCTCGCGGGGGCCGTCGCGACCCCGATCATGGGGCGGCTCGGCGACCTCCACGGCAAGCGGAGGATGCTGCTCGCCAGTCTCGCCGTGATGGTGGCCGGTTCACTGATATGCGCCTTCACCGACGTCCTCGTGGTCATGATCGCGGGACGCGCGCTCCAGGGCTTCGCCATGGGCGCCATCCCGCTGGGCATCGGCATCATGCGCGACGAGCTGCCGCGCGAGAAGCTCGGTTCGGCGATGGCCCTGATGAGTTCCTCGATCGGGGTGGGCGGTGGACTCGCACTGCCCGCCGCCGCGCTGGTGGCCCAGCACGCCGACTGGCACACCCTGTTCTTCGGCGCAGCCGGTCTTGGCGTGCTCTCGATGGTGCTCACCGCCCTCGTCGTACCGGAGACCACGCTGCGCGCTCCCGGACGGTTCGACCTGGTCGGCGCGCTCGGCCTCTCCCTCGGCCTGGTCTGCCTACTGCTGCCCGTCACCAAGGGCAGTGACTGGGGCTGGACCTCGGGCGCCACGCTCGGCCTGATCGCCGCCGCCGTGGTGATCCTCATCCTGTGGGGCCTCTTCGAACTGCGCAGCCCGGCCCCGCTGGTCGATCTGCGGACCACGGCCCGGCGCGAGGTGCTGCTCACCAACCTCGCCTCGATCATGGTCGGGGTCGCGTTCTACGCCGTCTCACTGGTCCTGCCGCAGCTGCTCCAGCTGCCGGAGTCGACGGGTTACGGGCTCGGCCGGTCGATGGTGGTCGCCGGGCTGTGCGTGGCGCCGCTGGGTCTGACGATGATGTTCATCGCCCCGCTGTACGCCCGGCTGTCCGCCCGCCGGGGCCCCAAGGTGTCGCTGATGCTCGGCATGCTGATCATCGCGATCGGCTACGGGGCGGGGCTCGGGCTGATGAGTGCTGCCTGGCAGACCGTGATCACCGCGGTGGTGCTCGGGGCCGGCATAGGACTCGCCTACTCCTCACTGCCCGCGCTGATCACCGGGGCCGTCGATCCCTCCGAGACGGGCGCGGCCAATGGGCTGAACACCCTGATGCGGTCGATCGGGACGTCGGTGTCGAGCGCCGTGATCGGCATGGTGCTGGCCAACACCTCGGTGCGGACGGGCGGGGTGTCGCTGCCCTCGATGGAGGGGTTCCGCATCTCGTTCGGGATCGCGACGGGCGCGGTGGTGATCGGGCTGGTGCTGGCCGCGTTCCTGCCGTCGCAGCGCGACGCGATGCGCCCGGCGCTCCTGGCGAGCAGCGACGACGACGCGCCGGTCACCACACGCCCCGCGTCCCGGCCGGTCGCCGGTTCGGGCGGATTCCGCGGCCGGGTGCTGGACGCGGACGGTGCGCCGGTGGCCCGCGCCAATGTCACGCTGATCGACCACCACGGTCGGCAGGCAGGTCTCACCGTGGCGGACGAGGCCGGCCACTACATGCTGGCCGCGCCGTCCGGCGGCAGCTACGTGCTGGCCGGATCGGCCGCCGGGTACGCGCCGCGTGCCCACCCGGCGGTCTGCCCGGGCAACGGACTGCCGGTCGACGCCGACCTGGTGCTGACGGCCGGGGCCTCCCGCCTGGGTCACGCCGGGATCGCGGGCCCCGGCACCGCGCCCTGACCCGCCCCGATCCGCCCTGACCCGCTCCGATCCGCTCCGATCCACTCTGATCTGCTCTGATCTGCTCCGATCGGAACGAAGGGACTCAGCGCGCCGGAGCGTCGAACCGCGGTGTCGTCGTGAGCAGATGAGAGACGTCCGACCCCGCCAGCAGCTCCTGCGGCCGCGCGCCGCGGGTGAACAGCCGGGCGGGGTGGGCGCCCTGCACTCGGGCCTGGCGCCCGTCGACCCGCAGCCAGGATCCCTCGCGCAGGCCGAGCACCGGTACGTCGTTCTCCTCCAGGAACTCGGTGAGCCGCTCCTCGCGGGTCTCGCCCTTGTGGGTGCTCTCCGGGTCCGGGTCCAGGTAGTGCGGGTTGATCTGGAAGGGGACGAGGCCGAGCGTCTCGAAGGACGGCGGCTGCACGATGGGCATGTCGTTGGTCGTACGGAGGGTGGGCGCCGCCATGTTCGTACCCGCGCTGGCGCCCATGTACGGCAGCCCGCCGCGCACCGCTTCGGTCACGGCGTCCCGCAGACCGGTCCGGTACAGGGCGCTCAGCAGCCGGAAGGAGTTGCCACCGCCGATGAACACCGCGTCGGACGCGGCGAGTTCGGCGACGGGGTCGGCGTTCTCGTGGACTCCGCGGACGCTGATGCCGGACGGCGCGAGGGCGTCGCGGACGCGTGCGGTGTACGCGGTGTAGTCGGCGAGCGCGTACGGCACGAAGGCGAGCCGGGCGCCGGAGGGCAGGAACGCGGTGACGGTGTCGAGGGCGTGTTCCAGATAACCGCGGCCGTACTGGGTGGAGTTGGAGAGCAGCAGCAGATTCACGGGGTTCCTCTTGGTTATGTTCTGACTCTTGGTTCTGTTCTGGTTCTTGGTTCTGTTCTGGTTCTTGGTTCTGTTCTGGTTCATCGGTCGGTACGAGGGCGGCGGGCGCGGGGCTTCGGGCGCTGCGGCGGCTGGGTGAGCCGCCGCTCCAGCAGCTGGGCCGCGTGGCGCAGAGCGTCGAGCCGGTCGTGCGGCGCACCCTCGAAGAGTTCCTCGGCGCCGCCGAGGCTGAGGCTCCCGTACGGCTCGCGCCCGAGGAACACCGGTACGGCGACGGTTGCGATACCGGTGTCGTACTCGCCGACCGTCCAGGCGTACCCCTGGGCGCGGACCTTGAGGAACTCCTCCTCCAGCCGGTCCGGGTCGGTGACCGTCCGGTCGGTGAAGCGGGCCATCGGACGGCCCCGGAAGAGCCGGTGGCGCTGCTCGTCGGGCAGATACGCGTAGTACGACTTGCTGGTCGCCCCGGCGTGCGCCGGGTAGAGCTCGCCGACGAGCGGGTAGTAGCGCAGCGGCCCGGCCTCCCCCTCCTCCGCGGCGACGCACCGCATGTGGAAGCTGTCCGGCAGACAGAACAGGACGGTGTCGCCGGTGACCCGGCGCAGCTCCTCCAGGACCGGCCCGGCCAGCAGCTCCAGCGATCCGGAACGCTCCCAGAGCCTGCCCAGGCGCAGCACGGCGGGGCCGATGCGGTAGCGGCGGGTGACCGGGTCGGAGACCAGGAAGCCGCGCCCGGCGAGGGTGGCGAGCAGCCGCTGGGCCACCGAGGTGTCCCAGCCGAACTCCTCGGCGACCTCGGTGACGCCCCAGTCGGGCCGGGTCCGCTCGAAGGCGAGCAGCACGAGGAGCGCCCGGTCCACGGTTTGCAGCGCCCCGGTGGGGGTGCGCCGGTCCAGATCGAAGTCCGCCATCGTCATCTCACCATTCAGACCTGAATTGCAAATAACGGGAAACAGTTGCGTTCAACGCTATCCGATCCCGAATGTTGCCTCAGCACCCCGCCCCGCGCTTCCCCCGTCGGGCACCTCGGCCCGGGTGCCCGGACTGCGCCGCCCCGGGTGTCCGGATGAGTGAGAAAGGCCCCCCATGTTGAAGTACGTGCTGGACATCGTCGAGCTGTTGGACGATCCCCAGGTCAATGGCAAGACGGTCGCCGAGTACCTCGACTCCGTGAGCGGGAGGGAGGGTTCGTCCGCGCAGGTCACCACGGTCACCGGCGAGCAGGGCTCGACGGACTTCGTGATGGTCCGCATCCCCGGCTCCCGGGGACGTACATCCGGAGGCAGTGCCCGCACGCTGGGCGTGGTGGGCCGGCTCGGCGGCATCGGCGCCCGGCCCGAGGTGACCGGCATGGTCTCCGACGCCGACGGCGCGGTCTCCGCGATCGCCACCGCCGCCAAGCTGCTCGACATGCGCCGCCGCGGCGATGTGCTGCCCGGCGATGTGATCGTCGCCACCCATATCTGCCCGGACGCGCCGACCGAGCCGCACGACCCGGTGCCGTTCATGGGCTCGCCCGTGGACATCGCCACCATGAACCGCCACGAGGTGACCGGCGAGATGGAGGCCGTGCTCTCCATCGACACCACCAAGGGCAACCGCATCATCAACCACAAGGGCCTCGCCCTGTCGCCCACCGTCAAGGAGGGCTGGGTGCTCCGGGTCAGCGAGCAGCTCGGCGAACTGCTCGCCGTGGTGACCGGTGAGCCGTTGGTCACGTACCCGGTGACCACGCAGGACATCACCCCGTACGGTAACGGTGCACACCACATCAATTCGATCCTGCAGCCCGCCACCGCGACGGCCGCCCCGGTCGTCGGCCTGGCCATCACCTCGGCCGCCGCGGTGCCGGGCTGCGGTACGGGCGCGAGCCACGAGACGGACATCGCGTCCGCCGCCCGCTACGCCGTGGAGGTCGCCAAGGCCTACGGCAGTGGCCATCTGGACTTCCACGACGCGGTGGAGTTCGGCAACCTCGTCAACCGCTACGGGTCGCTGGCTCACCTCCAGACCCTCGGCCGTACACCCCAGGAGTCCTGATGGCAGCCGCCCCGCAGGCCGAGGCCGTGGCCCACGAGACCAAGAGCATCGGCAGCGACGACTACGCGCTATCCCGCGTCCCCCGTGACAAGCGGTTCGGTTTCTGGTCCATGCTGCTCCAGTGGCTGGCCCAGTCCGGCTCGATCTCGCAGTTCACCCTCGGTGCCACCATCGGTGTCGGCATGACCTTCGGCGACGCCTTCCTCGCCTTCACGCTCGGCGCGGTGATCCTGGAGATCGTGATCTTCGCGATCGGTCTGGCCGGGATGCGCGAGGGCCTGGCGACCCCGATGCTGACCCGCTGGGTCGGCTTCGGCCGCAACGGCTCGGCACTGGTCAGCTTCGTCATCGCGGTCAGTCTGGTCGGCTGGTTCGGCGTCCAGAACACGATCTTCGGCAACAGCGTCTCGGCGCTGGTCGGCGGCCCGTCCTGGATGTGGTGCGTGCTGGCCGGCATCGCCATCACCGCCCTGGTGATCTTCGGCTTCAGGTACATGGCCGTCTTCGCCAAGATCGTCACACCGCTCTTCTTCGCGATGGTCGCCTGGTCAATCGTCTCGACGCTGAAGGACCACTCGCTCAGCGAGCTGATCCACTCGCCGCCGCCCGGCCAGACGATCCCGCTGGCCGTCGCCGCCACCGCCATCGCGGGCGGTTACATGACCGGCGCGATCGTGTCCCCGGAGATGACCCGGTACAACCGCAAGAGCTCGCACGTCTTCCTGCAGAGCGCCTCGTCGATGATCCTCTCCGAGTACATCGTCGGCCTGACCGGTGTGCTGCTCGGCCACCTGGTGAAGAGCAACGAGGTCTCGCACATCGTGCTCTCCACCTCCGGCGCCTTCGGCGTCATCGTGGTCCTGATGTCCACCGCCAAGATCAACGACTGGAACCTGTACGGCTCCTCGCTCGGCGTCGTCAACTTCTTCCAGGTCGTCTTCGGCAAGCGGCTGCACCGCGGCGCGGTCACGATCGTCCTCGGCGTCGCGGGCACGGCCCTGTCCGCGGTCGGGATCATGACCCACTTCACCGAGTTCCTCTCCGTCCTGGGCGTCGCCATCCCGCCGATCGGCGGCATCATCGTGGCCGAGTACTGGGTCGTGAAGAAGATGCGCAAGCCCCTGGACGAGACCCGGGAGTCGGAGACCCTGCCGAACTCCTCACCGACCTGGGTACCGATGTCCATCGCCATCTGGATCGCGGCGTTCTGTGTCGGCAAGTTCTACGACGGCGGCATCCCGGCCCTGAACTCGCTGGCCACGGCCTTCATCCTGTACAGCGTCCTCGGTCTGCTGGGCTGGGTGAAGCCGTACGGCACCTCCACCCTGGACGACGAGGGCGACACCGCCGCCCCCGCCGCCCGTGCGACAACCCCTGTGGGAGCAGCATGACCACCTCCGACCCCACCGCCGCTCTCGTCCCGGCCTCCGTCGAGGCCCAGGACGAGGTCATCGAACTCTGCGCCGAACTGATCAGGTTCGACACCTCCAACCCCACCAGCGACGAACGCGCCGCCGCCGACTGGGTGGTGGGCCGCCTCTCCGAGGTGGGCATCGACTCCGAACTGGTCGAGTCCGCCCCTGGCCGCGCCAGCGTCATCGCCCGGATCGCGGGCAGCGATCCGGAGCGCGGCGCCCTGCTGGTCCACGGCCATCTGGACGTGGTCCCGGCCGACGCCTCCGAGTGGCAGGTACCGCCGTTCTCCGGCGAGATCCGCGACGGCTACCTCTGGGGCCGCGGCGCGATCGACATGAAGGACACGGTGGCCGTCATGCTGGCCACCGCCCGCCACTTCGCCCGTACCGGCACCAAGCCGTCCCGCGACCTGGTCCTCGCCTTCCTCGCCGACGAGGAGGCGGGCGGCAAGTTCGGCGCCCACTGGCTGGTCGAGCACCGCCCCGAGCTCTTCTTCGGGGTCACCGAGGCGATCGGGGAGGGCGGCGGCTTCTCCTTCGCGATCGACGGCACCCGTCGCCTCTACCCGATCGAGAACGCCCAGCGCGGCATGGCCTGGATGGAGCTCACCGCCACCGGCCGGGCCGGCCACGGCTCGTCCCCCAACGACGAGAACGCGGTCACCGACCTCGCCGAATCGCTGGCCCGCATCGGCCGCGAGACCTTCCCGATCCGTCTGATCGAACCGGTCCGCGCCCTGCTCGAAGAGGCCGCCCGCCTCTACGGCGTCGAGTTCGACGAGAACGACATCGAGGGCAGCCTGGAGCGGCTGGGCCCGGTCGCCGACTTCATGCAGGTGGTGCTCCGCAACTCCGCGAACCCCACCATGTTCCACGCGGGCTACCAGACCAACGTCATCCCCGGAAAGGCGACCGCCCGGGTGGACGGCCGCTTTCTGCCCGGCCACGAGCAGGAGCTGATCGACACGATCGACCGGCTCCTCCTCCCGTCGGTCGGCCGCGAGTGGGTCAACCACGACATCGCGATGGAGACGACGTTCGACGGCCCGCTGGTCGACGCCATGTGCGAGGCCGTACGCGCCGAGGACCCGGACGGCCACCCGGTCCCGTACTGCAACCCCGGCGGCACCGACGCCAAGGCCTTCACCCACCTCGGCATCCGCTGCTTCGGCTTCAAGGGCCTCAAGCTCCCGCACGACCTGGACTACGGCCGGCTCTTCCACGGCGTGGACGAGCGCGTCCCGCTGGAGGGCCTGCGCTTCGGCGTCCGCGTCATGACCCGACTCTGGCAGAGCTGCTGACCTCCACATCGCAGCCCTGCCAGGTGGCGCCCCGGCCCGGGCTCACCGAAGGGTGCGGCCCGCCCGTGGCCGGGCCGCACCCTCAGGGCGTAGCACCTGGTGGCACCCCATGGCACCTGACGCTACCGTGGATGCCATGACAGCGCAGCAGGAGATCACGCAACGCGACCTGCGCAACAGGTCCAAAGAAATCATGGACGCCGTCCAGGGCGGGCAGGCATTCACCGTCACCCGGGACGGACACCGCATCGGCGAGTTGGTACCGCTGCGCCGACGCAGGCGGTTCGTCCCGCGCGGCGAGTTCGCCGCCATGTCCCGCACCGCTTCCGACATCTCGTTGGACGCCTTCCGGGCGGATCAGGACACCACCGCCGAGCAGAGGCTGGACGACCCGTATGCCCGCTGAGTACGAACAGGGACTGCTCGACACCAACATCATGATTCTTCGCAGATGGGTGGATCCCGAGGAACTCCCCGCCGAAGTGGCGATCAGCGCCGTCACGCTGGCCGAGCTCTCTGCGGGCCCCCACGAAGTCCGGCGGAACGAAGAGCAGGACGACTACGACGAGTACGCCGAGCGAGCCCGTCGGCTGGACATCCTCCAGCGTGCCGAGAACGAGTTCGACCCGATCCCCTTCGATGCCGAGGCAGCCCGCATCTACGGCAGGGTCTGCGCTGCCGTGATCGGCGCCGGCCGCAAGCCGCGGCGCCGGATGGCCGACTTGATGATCGCGTCCATCGCCATCGCCGAGGAACTCCCCCTCTTCACCACGAACCCCGATGATTTCAAGGGACTGGACGATCTGCTCACGGTTGTCCCCGTGACCCGGCCGCAGGTGCTCCACGACCGGTAGGCCGCCTGAATACACCCCGACCCGGGCTCACCCCTCGTACGCCCCCGCCGACACCCGCGGCGGGGGCGTACGGCACGATGGGGCGCCGTCGAACGCGTACCCCGCAGAACCGATGCCACCAGGAGGAACCCGTGCCCGCCGAGTCCGTCGCCGAGCCGTCGCCGGAGATTGCCGGGCCGTCGCCCGAGAGTCTCGCCGCCTTCCAGGCCGCCAAGGGCTTCATGCCGGTGGTCGAGGGGCTGGCACTGTACCGGGCCGCCGTCGAGGGGGCCGCGCTGGGGCTGCCGGTCCTTGAGGTCGGGACGTACTGCGGGCGCTCCACGATCCTGCTCGCCGATGCCGCCCGGGCGGCGGGCGTGACGGCGCTCACCGTCGACCACCACCGCGGCAGCGAGGAGCAGCAGCCGGGCTGGGAGTACCACGACCCGAGCGTGGTGGATCCGGAGGTCGGCCGGATGGACACGCTGCCGACGTTCCGCCGGACCCTGCACGCGGCGGGGCTGGAGGACCACGTCGTGGCGATGGTCGGGCGGTCCCCGCAGGTCGCGGCCGTGTGGGGCGGGAAGCTGGGCCTCGTCTTCATCGACGGCGGGCACACCGATGAGCACGCGAACGGCGACTACGAGGGCTGGGCGCCGCATGTCGCCGAGGGCGGGCTGCTGGTGATCCACGACGTGTTCCCGGACCCGGCGCACGGCGGCCAGGCCCCGTACCGGATCTATCTGCGGGCGCTGGCCTCCGGCGCGTTCACCGAGGTGTCGGTCACCGAGTCGCTGCGGGTGCTGCGGCGCACGGGCACGGGTATCTGAGGCGGGGCGTCCGACCGCCCCGATAGCATCGCAGGGTGCCGTACGACGAGAGCGTTCCCCCCACACCACGCCGCCGGCCCCTGCTCGCCGCCGCCGTGCTCGCAGCCGTGACCCTGACCGCCGCGGGCTGCGGCGCGGGCGATGACGGCGGGTCGCAGGCCCTGCCCCGGCAGGGCGGCGGCGGCACCTCCGCCGCGCCGCCGTCGAAGAGCTCCCCCGGGCCGGAGAAGACGGCCTCCTCCCCCGCCCCGTCCGCGAAGCCCTCGAAGCCCACGGGCGGCCGGGCCACCGGTCCGCTGTCCGGGAAGACCGTCGTCATCGACCCCGGGCACAACCCGGACAACCATCTGCACACCCGTGAGATCAACCGCCAGGTGGACATCGGCACCACCCGCAAGGAGTGCGACACCACCGGGACATCGACCAACTCCGGTTACGCGGAAGCCCGGTTCACCCTCGACGTGTCGCACCGGATGCGCGCCCTCCTCCAGAAGCAGGGCGCGAAGGTCGTGCTGACGTACGACAACGACCGCCCGTACGGGCCCTGTATCGACGAGCGCGCCAGGACCGGCAACGAGGCCGGGGCGGATGCGGTGGTCTCGGTGCACGCGGACGGTTCCGCGGTCGGCAACCGCGGCTTCCATGTGATCCTTCCCGGACTGGTACGGGGCGGGACGGCGGACACCTCGAAGATCGTCGAGCCGTCGCGCGATCTCGGCACCCGGATCGCCGGCCTCTTCGCCCGCGATACCGGAAGTGCGCCTTCCAATTACGTCGGCGGCAATAGCGGATTGGACACCCGTAAGGATCTGGGCGGACTGAATTTGTCGACCGTGCCCAAAGTCTTCATCGAATGCGGCAATATGCGTGATCCGAAGGACGCCGCCCTGCTCACCAGCGCGGGATGGCGCCAGAAGGCGGCGCAGGGCATCGCCGATGGCATCAGCAGCTACCTGAAGGGGTAGCAGGAGGTAGTTCTGAGGCGAAATTGAGGGGAAGCGCGTCCGAGGTCCGGGCAGGGACACAACCCGCCCGGGCAGACGATAGATTCATCCGTACCATGGAGAGCCGCCCCCCAGCTTCGCGCCGCGCCCGCCGTACCCCTACAGGCGGCAGCGACGACCGCCCCGACGAGACGACCGACTAAGGACCTTCACGTGAATATCCGCTCCCTCACTCGAGGCGACGGCGTGGTGATCGGAGCAGCGGTGGTGCTGTTCATCGCCTCTTTCCTCGACCTCTCCGGCTTCGACTGCCCTGCGGGCCTCAACTGCTCCAACTACAGCGCACCGAACGCCTGGGACACCCTCGGGCTTCTCATGAGCGTCTTCCTGGCCGGAATCATCGGCGCGGCGCTCGTCGTCGTGGGCCGCGCGATGCCGAGCCGCAAGGTCGTCGGACTCGACCTCGGTCAATTCGGAACCGCCTTCTGCGTCTTCGCGCTGTGGACGGCATTCTGGACGACGATCGACTCCAGCAAAGCCGGCGCCGGAATGATCCTCGGCCTGCTCGGGTCCATCGTGCTCGCGGGCGGCGCGGTCGCCACCCCGCTGGTCCCCGCGCTCAAGGCTCCGCTGATGGGCGCCCCGCGTCCGCAGGCCGTGCAGTCGCCGTACGGCGGCCAGCAGCAGCCCGGCCAGGGCTACGGCTACCCCGGCGCCCAGCAGCAGCCGTACGGTACGCAGCCGGGTCAGCAGCAGCCGTACGGTGCGCAGCCGCAGGTCGGCCAGCCGCAGCCGCAGCAGACCCAGCCGGCCCCGGCGGCCGGTGCCCCGGCCGGTGACTTCACGCCGTTCTGGTTCGCGGTGCCGGTGGCCCGCCCGCTGTACGGGGAGGACGGTTCGCCGTCCCCGATCGCCGAACTGGCGCCCGGCACCTGGTACCTCGCGGTGGAGCAGCGTGGTTCCGCGCTCATCGCCCAGACCCAGGACGGCCGGCGCGGCGTGCTCCAGGACAGCACGGGCATCCAGCGCGGCTGAGTCCACGCCCCCGCAGAACGAACAGCGGCCCCCCGCCCCTTTCCGGGCGGGGGGCCGCTGTCGTACTCTCCGTCCGTGCGTCAGATATCTGACGCCTCGTCAGATAGGCTGGGAGGGAGCGGAATGCGGCTCGGACTCGCGCTCGGCTACTGGGGCCGCGGCCCGGACCCCGCCCACCTGGAGCTCGCCCGGGAGGCGGAGGCGCTGGGGTACGCGTCGGTGTGGACGGCGGAGGCCTGGGGGTCCGACGCCTTCACCCCGCTGACCTGGATCGCCGCGCACACCTCCCGGATCCGGCTGGGCACCGGCATCGCGCAGATGGCGGCGCGCACCCCGACCGCGACCGCGATGCACGCCCTCACCCTCGACCATCTCTCCGGCGGCCGGATGATGCTCGGCCTGGGGCTGTCCGGGCCGCAGGTGGTGGAGGGCTGGTACGGGCGGCCGTTCCCGAGGAGCCCGCTGACCGCCACCCGCGAGTACGTCGACGTCATCCGCCAAGTGCTCGGCCGCGAGGCCCCCGTGGAGCTGGCCGGGCGCTTCCACTCCCACCCGTACGACGGCCCGGACGGCACCGGTCTGGGCAAGCCGCTGAAACCGATCACCCATCCGCTGCGGGCCCGGCTGCCCGTGCTGCTCGGGGCGGAGGGGCCGAAGAACATTGCGCAGACGACACGGATCGCCGACGGCTGGCTGCCGCTGTACTGGTCGCCGCTGCGCACCGACGTGTACGAGGCGTCGCTCACGGACCTGCCCGACGGATTCATGATCGCGCCGATGGCCCGCGCCCGGGTCTGCGACGACGTCGCCGAGGGGCTGCTGCCGGTGAAGGCGATGCTCGGCTTCTACATCGGGGGCATGGGACACGCGGCCCGTAACTTCCATGCCGATCTGATGGCACGGATGGGTTTCGAGGAGGAGGCGCGGCGGATCCAGCAGCTCTTCCTCGAAGGGCGCAAGGAGGAGGCCGTGCTGGCCGTGCCGGATGCGTTCGCCGATGAGATCTCGCTCGTCGGACCCCGTCGACGCATCGCGGAACGGCTGGAGTTGTGGCGCAAGGGACCGGTGACCGATCTGCTGGTGACGGCGCCGGACCCGCACACCCTGCGGGTACTCGCGGAACTCAACTGAGGGCTGTCCCGCAATCCCTGGTGGATCAGCGCGCGGCGCCCTACAGGTTCGCCACCCGGGATGCCGGTCTGGCCGGGTCCGCCGGCCAGGCTCCGGTGGCGACCGGGGCGGGGCGTACGCGCCGTCGTGTCGCGGTGCGCTCCCAGGGCTGGGGGTCGGGGTAGGTCAGGAGTTCCAGGGTGCTGCCCCACGGGGTGCGCAGATACGCGAACCGGTTGCGCTCCCCCGCCTCGGGGCCCGGCAGCGGTTCCGCCTCGGCGAGCAGCAAGGCGCCCGCGGCGACACAGTTCCGTACGGCCGCGTCCAGATCGTCCGCGTAGAGCGCCACATGCTGCCAGCCGAAGTCGCAGGGCCGCACCGGAGGTTCCCGGCGGGGTCCCTCGAACTCGAACAGCTCGATGCCCGGACCGTCGCCGGGGAGGGCCAGCATCCGGACCGCCAGCTGCTGGGTGCCCGCCGGGACACCGAGCCGGCGCTCGACGTCCAGTCCTGCGCGCGGCCCGTCCTGGCGGCGCAGGACGTCGTACAGCACCTCGGCGCCGAACGCCCTGACGAGGAAGAGGGTCGCGGTCTCCAGATCGGGGACTGTGACCCCGATGTGGTCGATCCCTCGCACGCTTGTGGCCGTCATGGCTTCACCGCTCCCGTCCCGGGGCCGCTCCGACCGCCCCGTCCGCCCCGGAGCGGGCCCGCTCCGGGGTCGTACCCCCGCGCGACCAGGCCAGCAGCTCGCCGGCCGGCCATGTGGTGACCACGCGTTCCGCCGGGACGTGGCATTCCTCGGCGCGGGCGCAGCCGTGGATCTGCCAGTCCAGCTGTCCCGGCGCGTGTGCGTCGGTGTCGATGGCGAACAGGGTGCCCGCGTCGACGGCGCGGCGCAGCAGCCGGCGGGGCGGGTCGAGCCGTTCGGGACGGCTGTTGATCTCCACCGCCGTGCCCGCCGCCGCGCACGCGGCGAAGACCTCGTCCGCGTCGAACCGCGATTCCGGGCGGCCCCGGCCGGTGAGCAGCCGCCCGGTGCAGTGCCCGAGGACGTTCGCCCGCGGGTGGCGGACGGCCGCGAGCAGGCGCCGCGTCATCGGGGCGGGGTCCATCCGCAGTGCGGAGTGCGCGGAGACCACGACGACGTCCAGCTGTTCCAGCAGCTCCTCCTCCTGGTCGAGGGAGCCGTCGGGGAGGATGTCGCACTCGATGCCGGTGAGCAGCCGGAACGGTGCCCACTGCCTGTTGAGTCCGGCGATCACATCCAGCTGGCGGCGCAGCCGCTCCGGGGAGAGCCCGTTCGCCACGCTCAGCCGGGGTGAGTGGTCGGTGAGGACCGCCCATTCATGGCCCAGCTCCGCCGCAATGCGGCCCATCTCCTCGATCGGGCTGCCGCCGTCCGACCAGTCGGAGTGCAGATGGCAGTCGCCGCGCAGCAACGCGAGGAGGAGGCCGCCGCCCTCGGGGAGCGGGGCGGCGGCGGCCTCCTCCTCCAGCCGCTCCAGGTAGCCGGGCACTTCCCCGGCCACCGCCTCGCGGATCACCTGCCCGGTCTTCGGCCCGATGCCCTTGACCGACTCCAGTGAGCCGTCCGCCGCCCGCCGTGCGGCCTCGCCGTCCGCCATCGCCGCCACCGCGTCGGCGGCCGCGCGGAACGCCTGGACGCGGTAGGTGCCGGCCCTGCCGCGTTCCAGCAGGAAGGCGACCCGTTTCAGGGCGCGGACGGGCTCCATCGGCACCTCCACCGGGGCCGCCGGACACGACGGACTGTCCCTTCCAGCTTGGCTCAGCACAGCCCCGCCCGCACAGCGGACGCGGAGCGCACAGCGGGCGGTAGCCGGTACGCGCTCAGCCGAAGGTGGCGCGCTCCAGCCAGAGGTCCAGCAGCTCCGAGTCCCCCAGCACCTCGACGCGGCCGCTGTCCGTCGCGAGGCGCCGGTTGAAGACCAGCATGACGTCGGTGAGCGGGCCCCGCAGGGACACCGTCGCCTTCTCGTGGGCGCGCCGCCAGCTGAAGCCGTCCGCGCCGAGCTCGATCAGCCACTCGGCATCCGGCACGTCCGTGGCGTGCAGGTGGATCGAGCGTCCGGCGCCGGTCAGCCCGGCGTCCTCGTCGAAGCCGCTGGACCGTGCGAAGGCGACGATCTCCAGCCACTCATCGATGGTGTCCGCGGCCAGCTCCGGAGCCACCTCGTACCCGGCCCCCGTGGTGAGCGCCGCGTCGGCCTGGTGAACGATCGTCTCGTGCGCCATGCGACGCGCCCAGAAGCCCGTGCTGTGCTCCCATCCCCAGGTCCACACCTTCTGGCCGGGGCCGGCCGCGCGCAGGAGCCCGGCGGTCTCCGCCGCTCCGTCCGCCAGCCAGGCACCGAACACGGCGGGGTCGTCGCCCTCGGGCCCGGACTCCCCCGCCCGTTCGAACGGGACCGCTTCGGTGGCCCGGGTGCGTACGATCTCGCTCACCCAGCGGTGGGCGCCGCCGACATGGACGGCGAGATCGCGCAGGGTCCAGTCGGGGCAGGTCGGTACGGTCGCGCCGAGGTCGGCACCGTTGATCGCCGCCCTCAACGCGTCGGTGCGGCCGATGATTTCGTCACAGTAGAGGTCGTGCGGGAGTGCGCTCATGAGACGCACCCTAGTTCGTTCAACAGCCGGAACCCCAGCAGTTATCCGCCGAGTTGCGAGGTGGTGGGCACCTTGTCCGTCACCTCGGCGCCCGCGCTCCTGCCCGCGTCCTTGACGTTGTTGATCACGCTCTCGAAGGCGCCGATGTCGCTGCGGAGCGGTATGGAACCGTTCGCGGCGGAACTGGGCACGGCGGTCCTCCCTGGCCGGGCACCTCACGGCGACCTCTACGGTGAGTGACCGTTTCCGGCACCCTCCGTAAGGCTCGCCCGATGCTGGGCGGTCTGCCGCTCAGAGCCTGTCGGGTGACCTCTGACCGGGTGGCCGGGTCACCCGGCGGACTCCGGGCCGCAGCAGTCCGGTTCCAGCCCGTGCGGCAGGTACTCGCCGCTGAAGACGGCCGTGGTCGCCTCGTCGCCGCCGAGCGCGGCCACCGCGAGCAGCAGTGAACCGGCGGTCCAGGTGGTGAGCTCCTCCGGCCAGAACGCCCGGTTGCCCTCGAAGACGTACCCCGTCCAGTACATGCCGCCTTCGGCGCGCAGGTGCTGGATGGACTGGAGGATCTCCAGCGCCCGGTCGGACTCGCCCACCACCCAGAGTGCCAGGGCGAGTTCACAGCTCTCACCGCCGGTCACCCACGGGTTGGGCAGGACACAGCGCACCCCGAGGCCGGGGACCACGAAGCGGTCCCAGCCCTCCTCGATGCGCTCCTTGGCCGCCGCTCCGGTGAGCGCGCCGCCGAGGACCGGGTAGTACCAGTCCATCGAGTAGCGGCTCTTGTCGAGGAAGCGTTCCGGGTGGCTGCGGATCGCGTGGGCCAGCGCGCCGGTCGCCAACTCCCAGTCGGGCTGCGGCTCCTCGCGCCGTTCGGCGATGGCGAGTGCGCAGCGCAGCGCCTGGTGGATGGAGGAGCAGCCGGTCAGCAGGGCGTCGTCGACGGGGTTCCCGTCGGCTTCGCGCTTCCAGCCGATCTGCCCGCCGGGCTGCTGGAGCCGCAGCACGAATTCGACGGCGGCGTAGACGGTCGGCCACATCCGGTCGACGAACGCGTCGTCGCCGGTGGCGAGGTAGTGGTGCCAGACGCCGACGGCCACGTACGCGCAGAAGTTGGTTTCCAGGCTCCGGTCGGTCGGCCGTTCCGGGTCGCCGTCGTGGTACGCGGCGTACCAGGAGCCGTCCTCGTTCTGGTGCCGGGCCAGCCAGTCGTAGGCGCGTTCCGCGGCGGCGTGCTCGCCCGCCGCGTCGAGGGCCATGGCGGCCTCGGTGTGGTCCCACGGGTCGAGGTGGTGGCCGCGGAACCAGGGCAGCGCGCCGTCGTCGCACTGCGCGGCGAGGAGGGCGGCGACGGTCTCGGCGGCCTGCTCGGCGGTGAGGACTCCGGGCAGTACGAGGTGTTCGGTCCGCTCGGGAGTGGTCACGCCTCGGCCCTGGAGAGGTCCTCGGCGGCGGCCACGGGCAGGTGCGGCTTGGTCGCGTACGCCACGAAGCTCTTGCCCACGACCGGGTTGAGCAGCTGCTCGGCGACCCGGGTCGCCATCGGCTTCTTCATGATGTCCCAGACCAGCAGCTTGTGGTAGGCGCGGACCGGCAGCGCTGCGTCCTTGCCGTCGCGGCCCACGCCGAACGCGCACTTGAGCCACCAGTACGGCGCGTGCAGGGCATGGGCGTGATGGGTGCCGTACGGCTTGAGGCCGGCGCCGCGCATCTTGCCGAGCAGTTCGTCGGCCTTGTAGATGCGGATGTGGCCGCCCTCGACCTCGTGGTACGCGTCGGAGAGTGCCCAGCAGACCTTCTCGGGGCCGTAGCGCGGCACGGTGACCGCGATCCGGCCGCCGGGCCTGAGCACCCGGACCATCTCGGCGAGCACGCCCTTGTCGTCGGGGATGTGCTCCATCACCTCGGAGATGATCACGACATCGAAGGACTCGTCGGGGAACGGCAGATTGAGCGCGTCGCCCTCCATCGCGGTGGCGGTGGCGCCCTCGGGGGCCTCCCCGGCCTCCTTCATCGCCGCGAACCACTTCGCGACCTCGCGGATCTCCTCGCCGTTCCGGTCGAGGGCCACGACCTGGGCGCCGCGCCGGTAGCACTCGAAGGCGTGGCGTCCGGCGCCGCAGCCCAGATCGAGCACTCGGTCACCTGCGGCAAGCGGGAAGCGGGTGAAGTCCACGGTCAGCACGGATGCCTGCTTTCGCGGTCGAGGGGTCAGGGGGCGGGGACAGCGGGAGCGGACTGCGGGGTCACCGTCGGCCGCCGGGGCGCGTGGTGCCCGCGCGGGCGGCGATCGCCTCGCGGTACAGCGCGGCGGTGCCGAGGGCGGCCTGCTTCCAGGTGAACCGGGACAGCACCCGGGCGCGGCCCGCGGCGCCGAGCCGGGCGCGCAGTTCCGGGTCGCCGAGCAGCCGGGCGAGCGCGTCGGCCAGCGCCCCGGCGTCGGCGGGCGGAACGGCCAGGCAGGTCTCGCCGTCCGGGCCCGCGACCTCGGGGATCGCGCCGCCCGTGGTGGCGACCAGCGGGGTGCCGGTGGCCATGGCCTCGGCGGCCGGCAGCGAGAAGCCCTCGTACAGCGAGGGGACGCAGGCGATCTGGGCGCCACGCACCAGGTCGACGAGTTCGGCGTCGCTGATGCCCTTGACGAACTGGACGGCGTCCTGGAGCCCGTGCCGCTCGATGGCCTGCGCGACCGGTCCGTCCTCGGCCCGCTTGCCGACGACCACGAGGTGCGCCCGCGGGTTCTCGGTGCGGAGCTCGGCGAGCGCCTCGACGAGGTGGACGAGACCCTTCAGCGGGACGTCGGCGCTGGAGGTGGTGACGATCCGGCCGGGAACCTCGGCGACGGACGGGTCGGGCGACCACAGATCGGTGTCCGCGCCGATGTGCACCACATGGATGCGGTCCTCGCGCACCCCGAGGTGGTCGACGATCTCCTGCCGGGAGGAGCCGGAGACGGTGAGCACGGAGGGCAGCCGGCGCGCGACCCGCTTCTGCATGCGGGTGAAGGCGTACCAGCGGCGTATGGAGGCGCGTCGGCGACGGGTCCCGGCGGCGTCCAGGTCCAACTGCCGGTCGACCGTGATGGGGTGGTGGATCGTGGTGACAAGTGGGGCACCGAGTTCCGCCAACAGCCCGTAGCCGAGCGTCTGATTGTCGTGGATGATGTCGAACTCGCCGCGGCGGGCGGCGAGATGGCGTCGGGCGCGGAGGCTGAAAGTGAGCGGCTCCGGGAAGCCGCCGGTCCACATGGTGGCGACCTCGGCGGCGTCGATCCAGTCCCGGTATTCGCCGCGCTTCGGGGTACGGAACGGGTCGGGCTGGCGGTAGAGGTCCAGGCTCGGCAGCTCGGTGAGCGGGACGCCCTCGTCGAGCACCGGATAGGGCTGGGCGCCGATCACCTCGACGCTGTGGCCGAGACGGGCGAGCTCGCGGCCGAGGTGGCGCACGTAGACGCCCTGGCCGCCGCAGAAAGGATTTCCCTTGTAGGTGAGGAGTGCGATACGCAACGGACGGTCGCCGGAGGGGCCCAACGCGTCGCTGCCCGCGCGGGGGCCTGTCTCTACGGCCTCAGCGGTCACACTCGGCCCCCTTCTCACTGCGTGTTCGCCGGAGCGTAACCGCTCACGCTAATCTAGAACAAGTTTCAGACTGGATCGTTCAATGAGCTACGAATCTACCGGCAGGTAGCGTCGGTGCAACGGCGGGACCGGGTGATTCGCGCCACGACCGGGCGCCCTGGCATGCTGTGCGCCGCCGGGAGACCGAGCGCCTCCCTCCGGTTGCGGACCAGAAGCCATGGATGGGGACATATGACAGCGGAAGCCAAGCCGGCATCGCCGCCCCTGACGGAACGGCAGGAGGCCCGTCGCCGCCGCATCCTGCACGCCAGCACCCAGCTCGCCGGCCGGGGCGGGTTCGAGGCGGTCCAGATGCGCGAGGTCGCGGAGGCGGCCGAGGTCGCCCTGGGCACGCTGTACCGCTACTTCCCGTCCAAGATCCATCTGCTGGTCGCCACCATGCAGGACCAGCTCCAGCGCCTGCACACGACGCTGCACAAGCGCCCCCCGGCCGGGGACGACGCGGCGCAGCGGGTCGCCGACACCCTGATGCGGGCGTTCCGCGCACTCCAGCGCGAACCGCATCTGGCGGACGCGATGGTGCGGGCGCTGACCTTCGCGGACCGCAGCGTCAGCCCGGAGGTGGACACGGTCTCGCGGATCACGACGGCGATCATCCTGGACGCGATGGGCCTGGAGCATCCGACGCCGGAGCAGCTGTCCGCGGTCCGGGTCATCGAGCACACCTGGCACTCCGCGCTGATCACCTGGCTGTCGGGGCGGGCGTCGATCGCCCAGGTGAAGATCGACATCGAGACGGTGTGCCGGCTGATCGACGTGACGGCCCCCGGGGACGCCCCGTAACGGACCGCGGATCTTTCCTCACCCGTTCCTCACCCCTCTGTTCGAAAGCGCCACAAACCTCTCCCTATCATGATCATGACACTCATCGACGGAGAGGAAGACATGACTGACCAGTCAGGCAGTGCGAGCGGCGCGACGGGGATGCAGGCCCCGGGCGGACCGGGATACGGCGCGCAGCCCCCGGCCGGCTACGGGTACCCCGGTGGTGCCCCGCTGCCCAGTGGCAAGGCGACGGCCTCGATGGTGCTCGGCATCCTCGGGCTGGTGCTGATCCCGATCATCCTGCCGATCATCGCGCTGTGCCTCGGCATCTCGGCCCGGCGCATGGCCGACCGGGGCGAGGGCGGCGGCCGCGGTCAGGCGGTCGCCGGCATCGTGATGGGCAGCGTCGGCATCGCGTTCGCCGTGCTCGGCATCATCGTGGCCACGGTCCAGGCGATCGGCGCCATGTGACGGGCCACCGCCCACGGCACTGACGCTGCGCGCACCGCACCCCGGGACCGGATCCCGTCCCGGGGGCGCGGCCCACGGCCCCGGCCCATGTGCCGGCCCCACATGCGTGCCGTGCCAGGTGGGGTGCCCTGCACCATGTCGACGGCGGCGGGGTGTTCATACGGTTCGGCGACATCACATGAACACGCCGAGTCTGGCCGGGTCGGGCGCGGTCGCCGAGCTGCCCGCCGTGCTGCGGGTGCCGCTGTCCCAGCCGCTGTTCGTGCTCGGTGTGCTGTTCGTGGCCGTGGTACACCTGCTGCCCGGCGGCCTGGCCCGGCTGCCGTCCCGGCTGACCGCGGTCCGCCGCGCTGCCGCCACCACCGGAACACTCCCGGCCAGGAAGGCCCGGAAGGAGAACGGACGCCCGTGATTCGGTACGAAGAGGTAAAGGTCCCCGTGCCCGGGGGAGAGTTGGCCGTGCTCCGGTGGCCGGCCCGTGAACCGGACGCACCGGTCGTCGTCGCGCTGCACGGCATCACGGCCAACGCACTGTCCTGGGGCCCGGTGGCGAGGCTGCTGGACGGCCGCGTCACCCTGATCGCCCCGGACCTGCGCGGCCGGGCCGGGAGTTCCGCCCTGCCGGGGCCGTACGGGATCGCCGGGCACGCCGATGACGTCGCCGCCCTGACCGAGGCCCTGGGGGTGGGCCGGGTGGTGCTGGCGGGCCATTCGATGGGCGCGTTCGTGGCGGCGCTGGCCGCCGTACGCCACCCGGAACGGTTCGGGCCGCTGCTGCTGGTCGACGGCGGCGTCGGCTTCCCCGCCCCCACCCATCTCTCCCCGGACGAGCTGATGACCGCCGTGATCGGCCCGGCCATGGACCGGCTGTCGATGACCTTTCCCGACCGGGCGGCGTACCGCTCCTTCTGGCAGGCGCACCCCGCGTTCACGGACGCCTGGTCGGCCGAGGTGGACGCGTACATCCAGCGCGATCTGACCGGGGACGAACCCGCCATGCGCTCCACCTGCCGGATCGAGGCGGTGCGCACCGACGGCATCGGCCTCTTCGACGAGGAGGTGCTGATGGCGGTACGGAGACTGCCGGCCCCGGCGACGCTGCTGTGGGCGCAGCGGGGCCTGATGAACGAGGAGCAGGGCCTGTACGACGAGGCCCGCCTGGCGGCGGCCGGTCTCGACGGCACGGAGGTGACACCGGTACCGGTACGGGACGTCAACCACTACACGCTGCTGACGAGTGACGCGGGCGGTACGGAGATCGCGCACCGTCTGCTGGCCATGTCCGGCGCCTGAGGGCGGGCGTACCGGACGCACCCGGGCGGCCGGACGGTCCCTACTGCTCCCGGCCGCCCGCCAGCGCATGCAATCGCAGCGCCAGTTGGAGTTCCAGCGCCCGTCCGGGCTCGTTCCAGTCCCGCCCCAGCAGCACCTGCACCCGGTCCAGCCGCTGCACCACCGTGTTGACGTGCACGTGGAGTTCGTCCTTGGCACGGATGAGGCTGCCCCCGGACCCGAAATAGGCGCCGAGCGTACGCACCAGGTGCGTGCCGCGCCGCGCGTCGTACTCCAGCAGGGGCCCCAGCGTGGCCGAGACGAAGCCGTCGACGTCCTGGGCGTTGCCCAGCACCACCCCCAGGAAGCCGAGTTCCTCGACGCACGCGCCCTCCCCGGTGCGCCCCAGGACCCGCAGGGCGCGCAGGCAGCGGGCGGCCTCCGCGTATGCGGAGGCCAGCTCCCGGGCGCCGCGGGCCGGGCCGGTGGCGGCGACGGTGACGGGGGCCTGGACGAGCTGACCGAGCTGCGCCGCCGCCGCGCGCGCCGCGTCACCGGCGGCCGGGCCGGGGTCACCGGCGTCGATCAGCAGCACCACGTTCCCGTGGTGTTCGGCGCTCACCCCGTGGATCTCCCCGCCGAACAGGTAGCGCATCGCGGCCGGGACCAGCCGCTCCCGGGTGCCCTCGGCCACCAGCAGCAGATGCGGGCGGTCGAGGTCGATGCCGAGGCGCCGGCCGCGTTCGGCGAGCCCGGCCGGGTCGCGGTCCGTGTCGGTCAGCAGGTCGGTGATCAGCTCCCCGCGGATCCTGTTCTCGGTCTCGGCGACGGTGCGCCGCAGCAGCAGCAGAAGTCCGGTGACCACCGAGGCCCGCTCGAACAACCGCCGGTCGGAGTCGTCGAGCTGCCGGCGCCGGTGCAGGACCAGGCCGGCCATGAGTTCGCGTCCGGCGAGCACGGCGCAGATCCAGCGGCCGTCGCGGTGCACGGCACGGGCACCCGTGCGGGACTCCTCGGCGGTCTCGGCCAGCCACCCGGCGTCCATGCTGTCGACGGCGAAGTCCGTACCGTCGGGCCGGACGGCCGCCAGGGGCCGCCCGCCCGGGTCGTGAATGGTGAGCGGGGAGTCCAGCAGCCCGGCGACCGCCGCCGCAACATCCTTGACGTCACGGCCGCGCAGCACCAGGTCGGTCAGCCGGTCGTGGGACTCCTCGGCCCGCCGCATGGCCGCCGAATGGGCTCGTACGGCCGCGTTGGCCTCGGCCAGCTCGGCATTGGCCCCGGCGAGTTCGTCCAGCGCGGACCGGGTGTCGTCGAGGGCGCGGGCGGTGTCGATGGCGATCGCGGCGTGTGCGGCGAGCGAGCACAGCAGGGCGACCTCGTCGGGGCCGAAGACGCGGGGGGCGCGGTCGGCGGCGAAGAGGACGCCGATGACCTTTCCCGTACCGCCGCGGCTGGAGCCCAGGAGCAGGGGCACGCCCAGGATGGCGACGAGCCCCTCGTCCAGCACCCCGGCGTTGATGTTGCGCGTGTGGTGGAAGCGGTCGTCGGTGCGGTAGTCGGGGGTGGCGTACGGGCTCGCGGTCTGCGCCACCAGACCGCCGAGCCCATGGCCGAGCTCCAGCCGCAGCCGTTGGAAGAGGACCGACACCGACCCGTCGGTGACCCGCATATAGGTGTCCCCCGCCTCCTCGTCGGGGAGCGTGAGGTACGCGGTGTCGGTACCGAGCAGCATCCTGGCCCGGCGGACGATGGCGTTCAGCACCTCGTCCAGGTCGCGGGAGGCGGCCAGATCGCCCGCCGTGTCGAAGAGCGCGGTGAGCTGGAGCTCGCGGCGCCGGTGCTGCCGCAGGGCGCCCCTGATCCGCAGGGCGGTGGCGGTGGCCCGCTCCACCTCCGCCAGATCGCCCGCGGGCACCCCGTCGGCCCGCGCCTGCGAGGAGACGGCGCCGAGCGCCTCGGCGGGGGCGTCGTCGGCCAGCAGATCGAGGAGGCGCCGCAGGTGGGGCGCGGCGGAGGCGGGCGGTTCAGACATGGGCGACCGGCGTTCGTAGGGGGCGGGGGGTGCCTCTATGTCGTTCGTCAATCCCGCGCTGTCGGTTTTGGGGGTGTGGGTCCCGTTCATGGGGCGAGGGTGACGGTGGGTGTTCGGGACTC